>JAZFSR010000323.1:0-2002 GCA_036446295.1 Candidatus Aminicenantaceae bacterium | reverse complement strand
TTTTTGGGATGGATCTGGCTTTCGATAGGAATTCTCATCTTTTTTATCCGCCTGAAAATCAAGGAAGTCGATAGGCTTCATAGACTAGGCTTCTTCTCAGAAGATAAAGACTGACCTGAATTATTTATAAAAGCTGCCGATACCGTCCCTAACTTCAATGATATCCACTTGATACTTGTTTTTTACCCATATTTGTGAATATCTCTTCTTTTGTTAACAAGCTCAAAATAAATTTCGGCATCTTTTACCCCAAGGGGGCGAACCGATCTCACCACATCTACTTCGTTCCGGTCCACTCGCGGTGGATGGCCACAGCTTCGTGGGCCGATGCCTCGCATATGCCGCAATCTCGGCCCGTGAATAATCCAGGCTTAAAAAAACTAAGAGGGGGAGTGTGAATTTTTTCTAGTTTCCTTCGTCTTATGTTATGGAAGGATGGTTGTATACGAGAAAAAAAACAGGTCCCCCTCATCCGTTGAGATCAGGGAGGGGCATCGGTCCAGGCTCAGAGAGAAATTTTTAAATGCAAGCCTAGAAGGATTTTTAAATTACGAAATCATCGAACTCCTCCTGACCCTGGGCACTCCCAGGAAGGATTGCAAACAACCCGCCAAAGAGGCCTTAAGAAAGTTCAGGACATTAAGGGGAGTTCTTGAAGCTCCTGCCGAGCAGCTCATGGAGATCAAAGGCATCGGGACAAATAATGTCCTTGGGCTCAAGCTCATTCAAGAGGTATCGCGGAAGTTCCTCAAAGAAAAGATGCTGGCCAGAGCCTACTGTCGTTCGTCCAAAGAGGTTTTCGACTATCTTTATCATTCGCTCCGGGATGCCAAAATAGAAAAGTTCAAGGCGCTCTTTCTAGATGCAAAAAACCAAATTATGGAGGAAAAAACGGTGTTTGAGGGGACGGTTGACTCCAGTGCCGTCTATCCCAGGGAGATCATTAAAGAGGCCTTGAGGCGCGATGCCTCTTCACTGATTTTTGTGCACAATCATCCATCGGGAGATCCCACTCCTTCAGAAAGCGATAAGGAGATCACTACCGAGCTGGTTTTTGCTGCCAATGTTGTACAGATCAGAGTTCTCGATCACATCATCATCGGGAACAATCGCTATTTCAGTTTTGCCGATAGCGGTCTTCTTGAGGAGAGCGAGATGGCTTTCCAGATTAAAAAAAAATCTATATAAATTGGGGACTGTCCCCAATTTATATAGATTTGTAATTCCTATCTCTGGAGGATAGAATTATTAAATGGAGGTGCCCCATGCTTGATGATCAAGACATTGCACGAAAATTCCAGATTAAACCGATCGACGAGATTGCGGCTAAGCTGGGAATAGCCGCCGTCAATTTAGAGAAATATGGATTGTACAAAGCTAAACTTTCTCCGGAAAAAATAGAAAAATTAAAGAGTGAGAGAGGAAAATTGATTTTGGTTACGGCCATGAGCCCGACACCGGCCGGTGAGGGGAAGACGACAACATCTATTGGATTGGCTGATGCTTTCAACAGGCTGAAAAAAAAGGCGACAGCTGCCTTAAGGGAGCCATCCCTAGGTCCTGTCTTTGGGATGAAAGGGGGTGCGACAGGAGGAGGGTACGCTCAAATCATGCCCAGAGAAGAAATCAACCTCCATTTTACAGGCGATATCCATGCCATAACTGCAGCCCACAATCTCCTCTCTGCCTTGGTGGACAATCAGCTCCATTTTGGCGGATCCTGCGGCCTTCTCGACTGCCGCCGCGTGACTTGGAAAAGGGTCATGGATATGGATGACCGTGTGCTGCGGGATGTGGTTGTGGGGATCGGTGGGCCGCTTCGCGGCATCGCTCGGGAGACGGGTTTTGACATCACGGCGGCTTCAGAAGTCATGGCCATCCTGTGCCTGGCAGACAATGCCAAAGACTTAAAGGAGAGATTGGGAAATATTTTGGTGGGATATTCTCCTGACAATGTTCCCGTCTATGCCAAGGAGCTCAAAGCCCAAGGGGCGATGGCCGC
>JAZFSR010000322.1:0-2891 GCA_036446295.1 Candidatus Aminicenantaceae bacterium | reverse complement strand
TCAGCGAGGAATGGAGACATACCTCGTAAGGGTTCCGTCCGACTCTAAAATAAATTAGGAATTATAGGGTTTCTTTCCTTTCTTTGAATTCGATTCCTTTTTCCTTCAATTCAGCAAGAATGGGCACATAGATTTCAGGGATGACAGGAATATGTACACCTGTTTTGTTGATCTTCCCCTCAAGAATGAGGCGAGTGCCAATGGCTGGAGGAAGCCCAACCGTTCTCGACATCGAAGAGTCTCCATTGGGAATCCCAAAATCGATAAGCGTGGACATAATGCGCTCTTTTTTACCCTCAGTGTAAACAGCTTCAAAAATGTGCTGCAGGATAATCATGTCCCGTTCCCCCTCTTGGTACTGAAGTTTTTCCAACATTTTATCACCAATAATATCCATGGGGGATGCCGAAGTTTGAGGAAGAGGAGAATCCTCAAGCAATCCCAGCCATTCGAGTCTGTCAATAATTTCTGAGCTTTCATCGATGTCGAGATATTGTCCAAGTGCCCTTCTCAAATTCTGTTCATTTGGGTTGTTCATCAGCTTTCTTAGAAAAGACACATAAGTGAATCCGGTCCAATCCATCTCCTCCTGGTCGAGAAGATGTAAATCAACAATTTTTTTCAGTGTTGCACACCATCCGACATTTCTCAGTGTTCCCCGAAGGATAGATTTGGTCGAGTGAATACCATATAAGTCGATGTAGGGGAGAGAATTTCTATTGGGATATCCCTCAAAATCTCCAAGACCCATGATGTGGATATTAACGGAGTTTAAGAAGAGATCTTCAGAGGAAATTGAGACTTTTTCCCCATCTTTTTTGTACTCTGCTGGATTCTTTCCCGCAAGAAGAACACCAATAGGACTCCACGAAAATTTGTAGCCATAAGGATTAGTATTAGCTTCAGGGGCCGGCAGACCACCGCAATAGGAGGTAAAGCTTGAGATCTCCCCTCCCTTGGCCTCAACTTCATGGATAATTCGCATCGCTTCCAAGTGATCGATCCCCGGATCCAGTCCGAGTTCGTTGAGGATAAGAATCCCTGCATTTTTTGCGGCGTCATTGAGATTTGTCATGGCCTCACTGACATACGACGTCGTCACCATGTTTTTTTGATATTCAATGCAGTACCGGGCCACTGTTGGATGAAAAGCATAAGGAACCATACTGATAACAAGATCGGCGGCCGACACTTCTTTTTTCAACGATTCTTCATCCTTCAAATTGAGTTCTTTGGCCGTTCCTTTGGGATGATTGTCGACAAGTTTGATGGCTTTGCTCACCGTACGGCTGGCCACAACAACTTCATAACCATGATCGAGCAAGTAGCGGACAAGCGGTCTGGCTACTAGTCCTGCACCAAGAATTAAAACTTTACTCATTATTGCACCTCCATTTACTGAATATATTTTTTCATATATTTAAAATCCGGAGTCAATTCTCCTTTATAAAGAATAACGGCTTTTTTCAACTCAGGGGAGAGGGAACAATGTTCAAAATCAGTAGAATAATCTGCATTGACTAAGGAAGGAATCAAAGATTTGAGTGCCTGGCTGAAAGAGATGGAAGACTCAAGAGAAATTTCAGCGGGAAGATTATCGATGGCCATTACGGTCACTCCCCTGCCCTCGAAACCATCATAAGCTTCTTCTTCGATCGGATCAAAGACAAATACAGGATTATCGGGGCTTGTGACATGAACAGTGCATTCAATAGAACCCTCGATATCGCATGAAATATCCCCGATGATTCTGAGACGGGGCACTTGGGGCAAATTCCAGAGTTTTTTTAAAGACGAGATTGTCACCAACCTCGGGAATTGTGGAGCCCAGTAAATACAGTTGACCAGCACGGTCAAGTCAGATAAATATGTCTCGAAATTGGATTTGTATTTTTCAGGACAATCGTAATAGTCCTGAAGTTCGAAAGAATTTCCGGAAGATATTGGCACTACCATATGCTTTTCTTCAAAAACCACTTTATACAATTTATTGGGCATGAATTTTTTATTTAAAATCAGATTGCGGATGCCTTCCGGAGAGATTTCCTCGTGGGGAAGGAGGTCAAACAATTCCTGTGCACCTTTCGAGACGCTCCCATAACCTGCAAATCCACACACGACCGGAACTATAGATAAATCCAGTCCTTTACTTTTGATTGTCCAACCAAGCCTCTGAAAAGCTTCTTTGGCTTCTACAAGACTGCTGTATTGATAGGCCTGCCGAAGAATTGAAAAAGGATTATCCTGTCCCTCATAAGTCAGCCTGCGACCAAAAGCCCACAACGTATCGATTATTCCAGCCTGTCCGGCTTGCCTGCCGAATAAAACCAACCGCCGACCCTTGTTATCAATAATTTTTTCGTAATCGATCAAGGTACATTGCAGTTCCATCATTTTTTTGAGCAGGGGCATATTGTCTGGCTGTCCTTTGATAGTATGGGAAAAAAACATGTAGATTTTCTTTTCTTGAAGGAAAGAGACGGGAATTTCTTTAACAGCCAATATTATTTGACAGGTTGTAAGGTCCTCCTGAATAGTCGCTCCCACCTGAACGTAATCTTCATCTGAAAAGATCCGGTTAGGAGAAGGTTGAAGAGAAATAGAAACAAGCTTTTCATCAAGGATTTCCTTAACATGAGAGGGAATCAAGGGGACACGTCGCTCCCATTTGTTCTTATCTTCTCTCCGTAGACCGATGCAGGTTATCATTGTTTTTCAGCTTTAATCGGAAATGAATTATCACATAATATTTTTAGTCTATCAAGACAATATCTAACCTCAATTTCATGGTTGACTCATCAGATTAAAATTTTTAATAATAGAGACATGTTGAAGCTATTCAATACTCTTTCCGGAAAAATTGAGTCTTTCCAACCACTGGAAAAAGGACA
>JAZFSR010000321.1:0-3473 GCA_036446295.1 Candidatus Aminicenantaceae bacterium | reverse complement strand
TAGAATATATTTCTCTGCTTTCCTCATCTGAGAGATTTTTTTATAGAGATCATAATAATCATATGTGGGCGGGATTCTTAAGAGTGGAAGATATTTTTTGATTATTTTTTCCTAGGCTTCTCCGAATTTTTTTAATCGACTCACAATCTCTGCCCGCTCAATTAAATCAAATTCCCTGGAGGTCAAATTCTCAAAAATGGCCAGTTTAAAACTCTTCAGGTCATCCGTCTCTTTACTTACAAACACAGGGATAGGAGACATAAGAAGCTGTTTGCAGGCTAAAATCCTCCTCCAGCCTGTGACAGGAACCATAAATCCATTCCGGAGTGTGACCACAGGAGGATAAATCAATCCGACAGCCTGTATGGATTGAGAAAGCAGATTTAAAGAACAAAAAAAAGAAATACGGAACCGCTGATCGTTAAGTTCGATATCTTCAAGCGGAATTTTCCTCATTCTCATGCCTCTTATTCTAGTTGAAAAGGGGTCTTAATTAAAGGGACATCATACTTAATTCTGTTTGAATTAAGTATGATGTCCCTTTAATTAAATGATATAATTTGGAGTAGAAATGAAAGAGACGCCGCTGGTCAAGCCCATTCCTTTCAAAGGATTCTCAAAAAAAAGAATCATCTACATCCCCTTAGATTCCCCCCAGAGCACTATCTATCTTAACGTTAAAAAGCACATCCGAAAAAATAAACAGACTCCTTTCGGCCAAATATTTCTTCTCAAAGATAAAGTTCTCCTGTACCAATGCCTAAGCTCTCCACTGGCTGTTTTGTCTCTTGAAAGGCTCATCGCCTCCGGAGCTAAAGAAATCATTATGCTTGGATTCTGCGGTTCTCTAATACCTGGATCTAAAATAGGAGATGCCGTAAGCATAACCGGGGCCATTTCAGAAGAAGGCACCTCCAAACACTATTTTTCCAGAAAACGATCGTTTTCGCCCTCGCCTTCTCTTCGGAAAAGGATTGAAGATGTACTGGACTCAAAAAAATTTGCTTACAGTAAGGCTACTTTGGTCACAACTGATGCACCATTCCGTGAAACTCTACCCTGGTTCAAGGAGAAACAGCATCAACACATAGGTGCTGTCGATATGGAAACTTCCGCTGTCTTTGCACTAGCAGAGTATTATGGCCTTCAAGCCGCAGCATTGATGCTCGTCAGTGATATTCTTACTGAGGACAAACACAATATTGGATTTTTCAATCCCCTTTTGCATAAAAATATTAAAAAATATTTTTTACCGTTTATCCTTGGGGAAGGAAAAGATGAAACCTATCGTTAATAAAAACACTTGAACCCTAGAACCCTTGAATCCTCGAATCCCTGACCCCTTTAATCCTTTAATCCTTGAATCCTTATTTTTTCAGTTCGTCAGGGAGAGGTTCATTCATGCTTCCGGTCCTGTAACCCGCTAGATCAATCGTGACATATGCGTACCCGAATGCCTTAAGATTTTCAACCACATCCCGTCTCAGATCGGGATCCATAAAAATCACAATCTCATCCGGCTCAACTTCGATACGTGCGATTTGGCCATGATGCCGAACACGCACCTGTGTAAATCCTTTACTCCTCAGGTAATCTTCGGCTTTAGCAATCTGTTTCAAGGAATCCCGATCAATTTCAGTATTGTAAGGAAATCTGGAAGACAGACAGGCCATAGAAGGTTTGTTCCATGTAGGCAAACCCATCCATCTTGAAATCTCTCGAATCTCATCTTTGACCAGCCCGGCTTCCTTTAGTGGAGATCTTACGCCAAGTTCCGCCGCTGCCTGTGCGCCAGGCCTGAAATCATCCAGATCCTCATAGTTTGTCCCATCACATACATAAAGTATACCTTCAGAGGAGGCAATTTCTTTCAGTTTCGAAAACAACTCGTTCTTGCAGAAATAACATCTGGTTGGTGGATTCTGCACAAACTCAGGATTGTCGAGCTCGTCAGTCTGGATGATCTTAAGACGAGCATTCCACTCCTCAGCAAGCCTGACAGCCTCTTCCTGTTCCTTCTCAGGATAGGTTTCAGACTTTGCGATCACAGCCAGCACACGGTCTCCCAGCACTTCCTGGGCTGTCTTAAGAAGAAGAGAACTGTCCGTGCCTCCGGAAAATGCAACAAGAACGGTTCCCATATCCTTAAGAACGCCTTTTAGGGTTTCAAACTTTGAGAGGGTTTCCGTTTTTAATTCCAATTTATCATCACTTAAATCGCGATTCATTTCTTTTCTTCCCTCGCGAGCTTTTTTACTTCCGCCACAAATTCACTCACGATTTCATCTTCCTTCAGCCGGCGTGAGAGCTTCCCCTTTTTAAATACGACGCCTTTCCCTTTTCCACAGGCCAGGCCGATATCGGCCTCTTTAGCCTCCCCGGGCCCGTTGACCATACATCCCATAACTGCCACATTAATATTCTCTTTAAGGAAACCTATCTCTTTTTCTATCCTTTTGGAAATATCAAAAAGATCTACGTCACAACGTCCGCAAATAGGACAGGAGACAATATTCGGTCCGGAGGAACGAAGTCCCAGGCTGGAGAGGATTAAAAAACCAATTCTCACCTCTTCTTCCGGAGGTGCGGTCAGAGATACCCTAATTGTATCAGCCAGTCCTAGATTAACCAGAAGTGCAAGTCCAACAGAGGATTTGACGGCTCCACGAATAAGACTTCCGGCTTCGGTAATCCCTGCATGGAACGGATAATCAACCTTTTCTGCCAAAAGTCTGTAGGCTTTCAGGGTCCGGCTGACATCGGAGGCTTTGAGTGATATTTTCAAAAGAAAAAAATCCAAATCTTCCAGGATTCGCACATGACCAAGTGCACTCTCAACCATAGCTTCTGAAGTGGCCCCACCGTATTTTTTTAACAGATTCTTTTCGATTGAACCGGAATTCACTCCAATCCGGATTGGAATTTCCCGTTCCTTCGCGGCATTTACGATCATTTGAACCTTGTCACGCGCCCCAATATTCCCCGGATTGATACGGAGTCCGTCAACACCTTTTTTTAATGAAGCCAGAGCGAGTCTGTAGTCAAAATGAATATCCGCTATAATGGGAATGTTCGTTTGTTCTTTGATCTTACCAAGCGCTTCTACAGATTCACGGTCAGGCACAGCCACACGAACAATCTCGCATCCTGCATCTTCCAGCTTTCTGATTTGCTTCATGGTGGAGGGGATATCCCAAGTATGGGTTTTTGTCATAGATTGAACGACTATGGGAGCTCCCCCGCCTATAAGCAGTCCACCGATATTGATCTGTCGAGTTTTTCGGCGTTTCAATTCCATGAGCTTGTATTTAAAATGGAATGAGACTCCCCCATCCGTTTGGCAGCCGCTTGGCGATATCATTGAGAAGCACGAAAACAATCAAAACAATGAACATGGCAAATCCAATCTGCATGATAACTTGCTTGACCTTAGGACTGAAATCTCTCCGGAACAAACCTTCTAATCCCAAAAC
>JAZFSR010000320.1:0-3986 GCA_036446295.1 Candidatus Aminicenantaceae bacterium | reverse complement strand
CTTTAAGGAAGGAATAGGATTAATTTCCGTCTAAATAGAAAGGTTTATAAAATTTGAATAATCAGGAGGAATATCATGAAGAAACTGCTTTTGACCCTGACTTTGACGGCAGCTGTTTTTTGTGCCGCTGGTTTTATTCTGGCCGAAGAAAACTGGCCTCATTGGAGAGGCCCTCTCCACAACGGGATCAGCGATGCCGCAAACCTCCCTATGCATTGGAGCCTCACAGAGAATATTGTCTGGAAAATAGAACTGCCCTCTTGGAGTGCAGCCACACCCATCATTTGGGGAGATCGGATATTTATCACGTCCCCCTCAAAAGCCGAACCCAAACCTGAACCGGCCGAAAGGCCCGCTCAGAAAGAACAAACCCAGAGCCAGAAGAGAAGAAGGAGGCCCAGCCGGGATCCCGGTGGATCGAAGCTGTTCTTGTTCTGTATTTCCAAAACAGATGGGAAGGTTCTCTGGCAAAGAGAGCTGGACGACAAAAACCAGATACACAACAAACAAAACGATTCCACACCTTCTCCTGTTACAGATGGTCAACATGTGTGGGTGGTGACAGGTACGGGCAAAATCATTTGCTTCGATATGGACGGAAAATCGATCTGGGAAAAAAATCTTCAAGAGGAGTACGATCCCTTTGGTCATAATTGGGGGTATGGATCCTCTCCTCTACTGCACGAGGGAAGCCTTATTGTGGAGGTTCTTCACGGTATGCGCACGGATGATCCGTCCTATGTTGTTTCCTATGAGGCCAAAACCGGGAAACTTCAGTGGCATCAGGAACGTCCCACCGATGCTCTAAGAGAATCCCCCGATGCCTACACAACTCCGGTTGTTCTTCAGCACGATGGACAAACTCAGATTGTTATCTCCGGAGGGGATTATGTCACAGGTCATGATTTTAAAACGGGCGAGGAGATCTGGCGTGCGGGTGGATTAAATCCCTTGAAACGGTCCAATTACCGCATCGTTCCCACCCCCATCATTGTGGATGGTATAATTTATGCACCCACACGGAAAAAGCCCCTTATTGCCTTAAAGGTCGGAGGGACGGGAGATATAACGGAGAGCCATCTTGTCTGGAAGTATGAAGGCCCAGCCGGCCCCGATGTTCCCTCTCCGATTAGTGATGGCAAATATTTTTATATGGTCGATGACAGAGGCCTTGTGACGTGTTTGGATGCCAAAACAGGCACCCTGATATGGGGACCGGAAGCCACAACCGAAGCTATTGTGAGCGCCTCTCCTATTCTTACGGATGGGAAACTCTATATTATAAATGAAAGAGGCGTGACGTCCATTGTCTCTGTCGGGAAGGAATTTAAGCTTCTCGCGACGAATGAGCTGGATGGTACCTATACGCTGGCATCTCCGGCGGTGTCTGGGTCGCAGATTTTCATCCGGACTTCGACACATTTGTACTGCATCGAAGAATAGATATATAAATTTTAAGAGGAGATCTAAAAGAATGAAAAAATCAGTCATCATATTGAGTGTTCTATTTGTTTTTTCAGGCCTTATTTTGGCCTTTGGAAATGCCCTTGATTCTGAAGAAAACTGGCCGCAGTGGAGAGGGCCTTTGGCCAATGGTGTTTCACCTGATGGAAAATTTCCCCTCGAGTGGAGTGAAACTAAAAACATAAAATGGAAAATTGCCATTCCTGGAAAGGGCCATTCCACGCCTATCATTTGGGGAGATCGAATTTATATCACTACGGCTGTTGAGACTGACAAAGAAGGCAAACCGGAAGTGAAAGATGAAGGTGCGCAGCGCGGCCGGGGGATGCCCACAACACGTACGACAAAAATCCACAACTTTATTGTTATGGCCCTTGATCGGAGCGATGGAAAGGTCCTATGGCAGACAACAGTCAAGGAAGAGTGGCCCCAGGAAGGGACACACGATTTTGGCAGCTGGGCGTCAAATTCGCCTTTTACAGACGGCGAGTTTATCTATGCCTACTTTGGTTCCCGGGGAATGTATTGTCTGGATATGAAAGGCAGTGTCAAATGGGAACGAAATTTTGGCCAATTGAATAAAAGAATGAATTTTGGTGAAGGCAGCTCTCCCGCCTTTTACGGCGATAAGATTGTTATCACCTGGGACCATGAGGGACAATCGTTCATCATAGCTCTCGATAAAAAAACGGGTAAGGACATCTGGAAAGTCGACCGGGATGAGGGAACCTCCTGGGCCTCGCCTTTTATTGTCGAAAACAATGGAAAACCTCAAGTGATCACAAGTGCAACAGGATTAATCCGCAGCTACGATTTGGCTACCGGAGAGTTGATATGGGAGTGTGACGGAATGACGGCGAACGCTATCCCCATGCCTGTCGAAGCCAATGGGATTGTCTATATCATGACAGGTTTTCGGGGAAACGCGCTGCTGGCCATTCGACTGTCAGAGGCCAAGGGAAACATCACGGGTACGGAGGCTATCATCTGGAAATTTGATAAAGATACACCCTACACGCCTTCCCCTCTTATCTTCGAAGACTATCTGTATTTTCTCAAGAGCAATAATGGAATCCTCTCATGTTTAGACGCAAAAACAGGGGAGGCCATTTACAGCAATCAGAGGCTTGAAGGCATGGGGAATATTTTTACGTCTCCTGTCATTGCCAACAACGCGATCATCATCCTTGGGCAAAAAGGGATGGCCTACGTGATCAAACACGGCTCTACGTTTGAAGTTTTGGCAAAAAACCAGTTGGATGACAATTTTAACTCCTCTCCCGTTGTCGTCGGAAATCAGCTGTTTCTGCGTGGATACAAAAACCTGTACTGCATTGAAGGAAATTAATCCCAAATTATTCATAAAAAATGTTGATGCTTTCATTTATCTTCAATGATATCATTGTATTTCCTGTGCGAAGGCTTCATAATACGACTTCATAATTTGTTTGAGTGTCTTTCCTAAAAAAAAATTAGGAAAATAAATATGGAAATCCCCAAACTAAAGATTGGCTCAATTACCGCTGACATTCCGATTTTACAGGGAGGTATGGGCGTAAGAGTTTCTCTCTCCTCATTGGCTGCGGCTGTGGCTAATACGGGGGGGATTGGCACTATCGCGAGTGTTGGCCTGGGAGATTTAACTGCCCCATCTGATGACTTTGAAAAGGTCTCCCGGGAATCACTGGTGGAGGAGATTCGAAAGGCAAAGAGTTTGACAGATGGTCATCTTGCCGTCAATGTCATGGGAGTGCTCAGCAATGCAGATGATATGGTCAAGGCCACTGTAAGGGAAGGCATTAAAATCATCATCTATGGAGCCGGACTTCCCATGAAACTACCCGTCCTAGTCCCAGACCCTTCGGTGAATTTACTTCCTATCGTGAGCTCCGCAAGAGTCGCCAGGCTTATTCTCCAATCATGGGATAAACGACATGCAAGAATTCCCGATGCCTTGATTCTTGAGGGCCCCCTGGCAGGGGGCCACCTCGGTTTTTCAATGGAGCAGCTCCAGGAACCGGAAAAGTACTCCCTGGAGATTCTCCTGCCCGAGGTTTTGGAAACCATAAAACCTTTTGAAGACAAATACGGGAAAAAAATTCCCGTCATCACCGCAGGCGGAATATTTACCGGAAAGGATATTGCGAAGATGCTTTCCCTTGGTGCTTCAGGTGTCCAAATGGCGACACGTTTTGTATGCACCGATGAGTGTGATGTTTCTCAGGAATTTAAACAGGCCTACATTGATGCTACAGAAGAGGATATTACCATTATTAAAAGCCCGGTCGGTATGCCTGGACGGGCCATCCATAATAAGTTTCTCAAGGACATAGAGATTAAAGGGAAAATAAAGGTCACGTGCCCATACAGGTGCCTGACACTCTGTAAAGTCAGTGAGGCAAAATACTGCATCGCCCTGGCTCTTCTCAACTCGTATTATGGAGATGTCGACCGCGGTCTTATTTTCTGCGGGCAGAATGCTTACCGTATCAACGAGATCGTAAAAGTTAAGGACCTTATTG
>JAZFSR010000319.1:0-4665 GCA_036446295.1 Candidatus Aminicenantaceae bacterium | reverse complement strand
TTCTGTCTTTTACACTTGTCTAGGATTATTTGGCTGAAAGACAATAAAGATTTATTCCTGTGGAAACATACAATCAAAATTATAAATAAATGCCGGATTTTAGGTCGAAAAAAACCCATTTTAAACAAATTCTCAATTTGTTTTATGTGGTTTTTTTCGACCTAAAATCCGGTTTTTTTTATAATTTTGATTGTATGTTTCCCCAGGAATAAATCTTTATTGTCTTTCAGCCAAATAATCCTTGACAAGGGTAAAAGTCAGTAAATATAATGATTCCCTTAATCACATGGAACACTTCCTTTTTTTTCTTCTTGCCATAGTCTGTGTGGGGGCTATCGTGGGGATGATTATCCTCAAAAACCAAGCCTACAATGCCATCTTGCTTATCCTTGCATTTTGCGCGACAGCCGGACTCTTTGCTCTCCTTGATGCTCCTTTCATTGCAGCGGTCCAAATTATCATCTATGCAGGGGCCATTATGGTTTTGTTTATTTTTGTCATCATGATGGTCAATGTTCGATTGGGTTTGTCTGCAGAGAAAAAGAAGTGGACCTTGGGTTTGGCCGCAGTACTCGGCGTTGTTCTGGTTATAGAGCTTCTCTTTTCTATTAAAGGGGCCTTTGCTTCCGGTGAAGGATCTGGGCTGGAAAGCATTGGAAGTCCCACAGACCTAGGACACCTCCTCTTTACCAAGTATCTATATCCCTTTGAAATCACATCCATTCTGATTATAGCCGCATTGGTCGGTTCCATCGTTCTGATGAAAAAAAGAGACAAAGTATGATACCAACAAGCTATTATATCATCCTCAGCATCATCCTTTTTATTCTTGGTATCATCGCGTTCTTTGTAAAGAAAGATCTAATCACACAGTTCATGTCTGTTGAAATAATGCTGAATGCTGCAAACCTCGCCTTGATTGCCTTTTCGAAGGCCTCATCTTCTCTGGACGGACAGATTATCGTCTTTTTTATAATTACTGTCGCTGCGGCTGAGGCCGCCGTTGGATTAGCCATTATTCTTCTTGTCTACAGACAGAAAAAAACCATAAAAACAGAAGATATACAATTGATGAAGGGGTGATATGACAGAAATTTTTTGGCTGATTCCTTTTATCCCAGCCGTAAGCACATTTATTCTGGCTGTTTTTGGCCGGAAGCTCTCGAAACAATGGGTCTCAATTCAGGCCTGCCTGGCCGTATTCGCGTCTTTTGTCATTGCCCTAGTTTCATTTTTTGGGATTCAAGGGGCCTCAGCAGAGCACACCCTAGTCAAAAGTCTTTTCGGCTGGATCGAATCAGGTTCATTTAAGGTCGATTTTGCACTCCAGTTTGATCCGCTAACGGCTATCATGTGCCTCGTTGTTACCGGCGTGGGATTTTTCATCCATGTCTATTCAATCGGGTATATGGCTAAAGATCCAGGATACAAGCGATTTTTTACCTATTTAAATCTCTTCATGTTCGCCATGCTCATCCTTGTGATGGGAGCGAATCTGGTTGTAATGTTTGTCGGATGGGAAGGGGTTGGACTCTGCTCCTATCTTCTGATAGGTTTTTGGTTCGATAAACCTTCAGCAGCCAGAGCCGGAAAGAAAGCGTTTATCGTCAACCGAATTGGAGATGCGGGTTTCCTCCTGGGAATCATGTTCATCCTGATCAATATCGGCAGCACCAGCTTCACTGCCATTAACGAAGCCGTTCACGGAGGTGAAGTGACGGTGGGATTGGCCACGCTCATCGGAATCCTTCTGTTTGTAGGGGCGGTCGGAAAGTCCGCACAGATCCCCCTTTATATTTGGCTGCCCGACGCCATGGAAGGCCCTACGCCTGTAAGCGCCCTCATCCATGCGGCCACTATGGTTACGGCCGGAGTCTACATGGTCGCCCGTATGAACGTTCTCTATGCACTCTCACCCACGGCCACAGATATCATCGCGTTGGTCGGTGCACTGACAGCCATTTTTGCCGCCACCATGGCGCTGACTCAGAACGATATTAAAAGAGTGCTGGCCTATTCGACCATCTCTCAACTTGGGTATATGTTTATCGCCTGTGGTGTGGGCGCCTATTCGGCGGGCATATTCCATCTCTTCACACACGCCTTTTTTAAAGGACTTCTGTTCTTGGCCGCAGGGAGTGTTATGCATGCCATGTCAGGCGAACTCAATATGCAGAAAATGGGAGGATTGAAAAAATATCTCCCACGAACATATCCAACTTTTCTCATTGGAGCCATCGCTATCTCTGGAATTCCATTCCTTTCGGGTTTCTTTTCAAAAGATGCGATTCTGACCAGCGCTTTCGCGAGCGGCAAATATTTTATCTGGGCTCTGGGAATCTGTGGAGCTATCCTCACGGCATTTTACATGTTCAGGCTCGTCTTCTTAACCTTTCATGGACAGGAAAGGATTGAACCGGAGGCCAAAAAACATCTCCATGAATCCCCTCCCTCAATGACCATTCCGTTAATGATCCTGGCCTTTTTCTCGATAGTCGCCGGATGGGTCGGACTCCCGGTTGTATTTGGGAAAAATCTCGACAAATTCGGCCAATTTCTCGAACCCGTCATCCACCAGAGTCATGAGGCGCACTTAAGCCTCGGTACAGAGTGGGCACTTATTTTTATTTCGATTGTTGTGGCATTTGCCGGAATAATTATCGCAGCTATTTTCTATCTCAAAAAGACCGAGATCCCGCACAATTTGGTCAAACGCTTCCCCTTCATCTACAAACTCCTCTACAACAAGTACTATGTGGATGAATTTTACAATGCAACGATTGTCAATCCTATGGTCAAAGGATCGGAATTTGTCTATAAACATTTTGATCTTGGAATCATCGACGCCGCTGTCGACAGCACGGGAAACATCACGAATTTCTTTGGAAAAATGTTGAGTTATCTGCAGACCGGGATCATTAAAGATTACGCTCTCATTTTCCTCCTAGGAGCCACCATCCTGATAGGATTTTTACTGTTTTAAAATGAATATACCTATATTAAGCATCATCACGTTCCTTCCTCTAGCCGGAGCCATTCTTCTCATATTCTTCAATAGAGACAATAAAGATTTACTGCGCAAGTTCGTTCTCGCCATCACCATCATCAACTTCATCATTTCACTTTTCCTCTTTTTCAATTTCAACGCAGGCACAGCCGAACCTCAATTTGCAGAAAAGGCCGCTTGGATCGGGCACGGCATCATGTATCATGTCGGAATTGACGGGATCAGCCTGTTCCTGGTGCTGCTGACCACATTTTTGATGCCTATCACCATCCTGTCTTCATGGACATCCATCCAGGATAAGGTCAAGGAATACTTGATCTTTATGCTCATTTTGCAGACAGGGATCATCGGTGTATTTGTCTCCTTGAATCTCTTCCTCTTCTATGTTTTCTGGGAAGCCATGCTCATCCCCATGTATTTTTTAATTGGCATTTGGGGAGGAAAGAGACGAATCTATGCGACCGTTAAGTTTGTCCTGTACACAATGGTGGGAAGCCTTTTGATGCTGGTCGCCATATTTGTCTTATATACACTGTATTTTAAGGTCACAGGCACTTATTCTTTGAATATTTTTGACTTCTACACGATGATCCTCGATCCCAAACTCCAGTTCTGGTTGTTTTGCGCATTTGGCCTGGCTTTCGCCATCAAAGTACCGCTGTTTCCTTTCCACACCTGGCTGCCAGATGCGCATGTCGAAGCCCCGACAGCCGGTTCGGTTATTCTGGCTGCCGTCCTCATTAAAATGGGAACATATGGATTTCTCCGGTTCGCCATGCCACTTTTCCCTGATGCACTGATGAAAATGCTCCCCTATCTCAGCGCACTGGCATTGATTGGGATTATTTATGGAGGGCTTATGGCCCTCATTCAGAAGGACATGAAATCTCTGGTGGCCTACTCGAGTGTTTCACACATGGGCCTTATTATGCTGGCTATTTTTGCTGTGAATTTTGAAGGCCTCCAGGGTGGAATCTACCAGATGCTAAACCATGGATTGAGCACAGGGGCTCTGTTCCTCTGTGTCGGAATCCTTTATGAGAGATCCCATACGCGTCTGATCAAAGACTATGGAGGCGTCAGCAAGCAGATGCCCATCTTTGCCGTCTTCTTCCTCATCTGCCTGCTCTCATCGGTAGGGCTGCCCGGGCTCAACGGTTTTGTGGGAGAGATTCTGAGCCTGTTTGGTATCTTTAAAGCCAATCATCTTCTTGGCATACTGGCTGTAAGCACGATTATTCTGGCTGCGGCCTATCTGCTCTGGATGTTCCAGAGAGTGATGCACGGCCCCATCACCAACGAGAAAGTCCGCTCTTTTAAAGATCTTAATAAAAGAGAAATTTTATTCCTCATTCCTATCTTAATTTTGATGTTCTGGATGGGAATATTTCCGAACACTTTCCTGAGAAAAATGGACACAACCATTAACCATCTGTTGAACCAGATCAAGAGCAAAAGAGAAATCGTACAGATGCAGTATAAAGGGGAAAATTTCACAGTATTATCTCTCGAAAAGATTGAGAGCAGCAATGTAAATATCGATGTTGAATTGGAGGAGGATCCTAGATGAACAGCTTTGGAGCTCTTCTTCCGCTTCTAATCCTGGTTGTAGGGTCACTGCTGGTTTTGCTGCTTGAGGTCTTCTTAAAGAGAAAAAA
>JAZFSR010000318.1:0-8426 GCA_036446295.1 Candidatus Aminicenantaceae bacterium | reverse complement strand
TGAAGGTCTTTTTTTTCCAGGATTTCCTCACCAATGGCTCTCTTTCGTGGAGTTGGAAGAACGGATTTAAAGAGGATCTGCTGCAGTTCTTTTTGACTGGAAACAAATTTCTGGAAATCAATCAACTGCAAGGATATCACTCCAAATTCATCATCACTAGATATGGAATTGACCAGGCCTCGCGTATAGCGTCTGACGA
Source organism: Candidatus Aminicenantaceae bacterium (assembly GCA_036446295.1). Taxonomy (GTDB): domain Bacteria; phylum Acidobacteriota; class Aminicenantia; order Aminicenantales; family Aminicenantaceae; genus JAUWVG01. Next base: position 8,227 of record JAZFSR010000318.1, on the reverse strand, counting down.
GTGTTTTATTTATCATAAAAATCCTCTAGTTTATCGATGGAGGAATCGATAAGGAGAGACTGTCTTTCCGGAGTCATTTTTGCTTTGATATTTGTTTTTGCAAGCTCGGTCGCCAATTCGGCTATTTGTGTTTTCAACTCACGAATCTTTGTTTGGTAAAACATCTCGATCTCTTGGCGAGCAAAATCCTTGATCCTCCCGGCCTCTTTCTCCGCCGTCTGGAGAATAGACTCCTTCCTTTTCTGTCCCTCTTCTTCAGCGCCCTCCCTGATTTTCTCGAGTTCTTCCTTCAACTTTTGAAGGCGATCCAAGATATTTTTGTATTTTTTTTCGGTCTCCTCCTGATCCTTCTTTGCTTCTTTTATGGTTGTGTCAATCTCCTGCCCCCGGTTTTCAAGAAAATTCTTCAACGGCTTGCGGAGCAGAAAACCCAATCCTCCAAAAAGAACTAAAAAGTTCAATATTTTCCCCAAATAGCCAACAAGGGAAGATGCATGTGCTTCTTCTTCCGGTGAAAAAAAAAGGAAAAAAGGCAGCAACAGCAAGATGATGAGGGCTTTGCTTCGCGTCTCCATCAGTGCAGCAGCCTTTTTTCGATATTTTTTGCGAAGGCCCCGCTTTTTGCTTCCATTTCTTTGAAAAGGATCTTCATCTGTTCTTCCAGATCTGCTTTGCCTTTCTCCACCATTTTCTTAGACTCTTTGGAGACATCGGCGATCAGTTCCTCTTTTTTTTCCTGTGCATCCTTCTCAAGTTTATTTCGGGAATTCACGGCATCCATTCGGGCTTTTTTTATCTGTTCTTCGATTTCGGAAAGTGTTTGCTCATAGTCTTCCTTGGATTTGGCTGCTGCCATTTTATTTTGATTGATGAGAGCGTCTCTTTCAGCCCTCACTTTCTGCAGAGGATTGAAAAAAACTTTTTTGAGCACAAAAAGCAGGATCCAAATGATGGCAAAGATGACAACTGAACTGATATCAATATCAAGCATTTTTTTTATAGAAATAGTCTAATAAATTAGCCAAAAATTTAACATTTTTAGATATAAAAAGCAAGCCCTAGATCCCTAATTGTCAAAGCCCATCCGGAAACAATTTTTTTACTTCACCCACCAGGAAAAGCGAGCCGGCTATAACTATAGTTTTTTGTTTGTTTGCTTCTCGGACAGCCCTTTGGACAGCCTTCGAAACATCGGATTCGACGACCATCTTATTCCGGTACTTTTTAGTTCTTTTTTGGATCTCCTCTGGAGCGGCGGCACGAAAATAAGGAAATTGTGTCAAGATCACTTTTTCGGCAAGAGGGAAAAGTATGTCAGCGATTTTTTCGATTTTTTTATCCCTCATCAGCGCAAATACAAGAATGACCGGTGTGGAGATTGAATCCCGGATATAAGATTTTAAGGCCCGGGCACCCTCTTCATTGTGGGCCCCGTCAAGCAGAACAATAGGATTCTCTGAAAAAAGCTCCAGACGCCCATCCCACCTGACTGTCTCAACTCCACGGAGGATACGGCTTTGGCTTAGGTTCTTCCAATACCGACTGAGGTGTTCTGCGGCAACTATGGCGATGGCCGCGTTCTTTCCCTGATGGACTCCCAATAGACTCGGAGAAAAAGAGTACGATCCCTTAGATGTACGCAGAAGAAATCCCCTGTGTGGCCTCCCCCCACGCACCTGGAAACTCTCCTTTTTATCAAAGACATTAGTGAATGGAGCTCCAAGTTCTTCTGCCCTCTTTCGGAGAACGGCTAAAGCTTCAGGATCTTCAGCACCACAGACAACGGGCACATCCGGCCTCATGATCCCGGATTTTTCGAAGGCAATCTGACCGGATGTTTCTCCGAGAGCTTTTTGATGCTCGGGAGAAATCGTGGTGATCACCGACAGGAGAGGCATCACGACATTTGTGGCATCAAACCTCCCGCCCATACCCACTTCAAGCACGGCAATATCCACCTTTTCTCTTTTAAAGCTCAAAAATGCGAGGAGGCTCATTAGTTCAAAATACGTGGGATGGTACTGAAGTTTTTTGGCATGAATGAGGGCTTCGATTTTGTCTTTGAGAAACGTCAATCTATGGCTGAAGGCCTTTTTGGAAATGAGAGTATCCCCTATACGGACCCGCTCTCGCACACTCACTAGGTGAGGGGAGGTGAAGAGACCCACACGAAAACCGTGCAAGGACAATATTCGGGTGATTACGGCACATACAGAGCCTTTTCCATTTGTCCCGGCCACTAAGATTGAGGGATAGTGAAAATGGGGGCAATGAAGCGATTCGAGGACGGTCCTGACATTGTCCAGCCCGAATTTAACACCGAGTTTCTGGACTTCTTCCAGATACTTCAAACACTGTGGAAAATTCATTGAGGACAGTTCATGAAAAGACGGAGGACTCGAGCGAGGTAGGCTTGCAGGTTACGCCTTTCGACAATGTCGTCCAACATGCCATGTTCAAGAAGAAATTCAGATCGCTGGAATCCTTTGGGAAGCTTCTCTTTAATAGTCTGTTCGATGACTCTCGGTCCAGCAAAACCAATGAGGGCGTTTGGTTCGGCAATGTTGATATCACCCAGCATCGCAAAGCTGGCGGTAACTCCACCTGTTGTGGGGTCTGTAATCAGAGAGATGAAGGGAATCCCCGCCTCTTCAAGTCGAGCAATGGCCGCACTTGTTTTCATAAGCTGCATGAGAGAGAGAGTTCCCTCCTGCATCCGCGCCCCCCCTGAACAGGACACTACGATGACCGGCATTTTTTCTGAAAGACCTTTTTCCAGAGCTCGAGTTATTTTTTCGCCGACAACCGATCCCATGCTGCCGCCCATGAAGGCAAAATTCATACTGCAGACAACGGCTTGAATCCCCCCAATGGTTCCGACTGCATTCAATACAGCATCAAGATAGCCCGTCTTTTTTTGGTTTTCACTCAAGCGATCGGAGTATTTTTTTAAATCGACGAACCCAAGAGGGTCCATTGGGTAGATATTTTGATCAAAAAGTTCATATTGTCCATTATCAAAAAGCATCTGAAGCCGTTCCTCTGCTGAAATCCTGAAGTGAAAGTGGCATTCCGGACAAATAAACAAATTATCCAGAATGTCCTGTTTGTAAAGAATGCGGTGGCAGTGATTGCAACGCGTCCACAGATTCTTCATAATTATCCTTTATCTTTTACCTTTTTCAGGGAGACTGTCAGCCAGGTCAGAAAGTGTTTTTATGGTGTCCTCAGGGCTCGGCAGCTCCTCCTCAATGGGCACTTCGTCATGAATGATGTTCAAGACTGAATTCAGTAATTTTTCATCATCATAAGGTTTTTCAAAATACTCTACAACTCCAAGAGACTTAATGGCCTCATTCCTGTTTTGAGAGCCTTTATAGAGAGCGGTGACAATAATAATCGGGGTTTCACTCTCTGACTCTTCACGTATTTTTTTTACGAGTTCAAATCCATGCAGTTTGGGAAGCATCGGTTCGAGGAGGACAAGATCCGGTTTTTCCTTAAAAAACTTTTCGTAGGCCATTTCCCCGTCGGAAGCCGTAATAATTTGGAGATTATAGGGCTGGAAAATAGTCTTTAAAGCCTCAAGGCTCTTTTTTTCGTAATCGACGATAAGTATCTTTTTTTCTGCCATGGATTCTGCTATCGATTCTAAAAGAAGCAGGCATTCTTGTCAACGCACTCAAAAACCATCATCCTCTTCTCGAGATGAAGGCGGGACCCCTACCGCGGCGCACCTCCGTCCTCACTCCTCCGTCGTTGCGCGCAGAGATACACCGCTTCGCCCTCCCTTCATCTCCTTCAAGACAAATCGGGGGAGATGCATCCTTTAAATAGCACCTTTAGCAGAGTCGGATGGACGTCGAGAAGTGTGTCTCCGCCCGGAAGCTTCAGCAAGGAATGGAGACATACCTCGTAAGGGTTCCGCCCGACTCTAAAATAAATCACGGAAATGAAAATGTTTGCTTCAATATTGTTCTATTTACCATTTTGAGTCGATTTGATATATTAACCAGGATGAATAAACAAACTCCCTTAGACCTCTCTTTAATTATCCCGGTATTAAACGAAGCGGAAAACTTGCCGATCCTCCATGCCGAAATCTCTGAATCCTGCAGCAAACTCGGAAAAACATATGAAATCATCTTTATTGACGATGGAAGTCTGGACAATTCTTTTTTTGTCTTAAAAAAAATCCAAAGAGAAGATCCCACCGTTAAACTTATTAAACTGAGAAGAAATTTCGGCCAGACTGCTGCCCTCTCGGCCGGATTTGATCACGCGCAGGGCGAGATCGTCATCACTATGGATGCAGACCTCCAGAATGACCCCAAAGATATCCAGCAGTTTATCGAAAAAATCCATGAGGGTTATGACATCGTCAGCGGCTGGAGAAAACAGAGGAAGGACAATTTTTTTTCCCGCCGGCTCCCCTCAATGATTGCCAACCAGCTCATTTCTCGAATCACTAAGGTCAAACTCCATGATTATGGATGCACCCTCAAAGCTTTCCGTAAAGAAATCATAAAAAACATCAAGCTCTATGGAGAGCTCCATCGTTTTATCCCGGCCATCGCCAGCCAAATGGGTGTTTCCATAGCAGAGATCAAAGTGAATCACAGAGCGCGACGGTTCGGAAAATCAAAATACTCCATCTTCCGTTTTCCCCGTGTGATCCTTGATCTTCTCACCGTCAAATTCTTGCTCAGTTATTCCACACGCCCCCTCCAGGTTTTCGGGTTTTTTGGCCTGATCAGCGGTGTGGGGGGAGGTGTGATCGGTCTTATTATGTCTTATCAGCGGCTTGTCCTCAAACAGCCAATTGCCGGCAGGCCTCTCTTGCTGCTGGCGGTCCTGCTCATCGTCATTGGGATTCAATTTATCACCCTTGGACTTCTGGCTGAAATCATGGTCCGTGCCTATCATGAATCTTCAGATAAGAGCACGTACTACATCCAGGAGATTATCGGATCTGATTCCGAAAAGAACTGAATCATTCTTTAGCCAATGAATATTCTCATGCTGGCCCCTGAACCCTTTTTCCAGCCCCGCGGCACTCCGATCAGTATCTACTTCCGAATTAGAGCCCTCGCTGACCTTGGACACAACATTGACCTCGTCACTTATCATCTTGGTGAAGACAAAAAAATCAAAAACCTGAAAATCCTGCGTATTCCCGATCTTTTTTTCATAAAAAAAATCAAAATTGGACCGTCATTGGTTAAAATTCCTCTTGATTTTCTGCTTCTTCTAAAAACCATGTTTCAGTTGACCATCAAGCCCTATGATTTGATTTTTTCTCATGAAGAAGCCGGATTCTTTGGGGCGGCACTCGCAAAAATCTGTAGAATTCCGCATGTTTATGACATGCATTCAAGCCTGCCCCAGCAGCTGGACAATTTCGAGTTCACCAGATCCCGCCGTATTAAGGATCTTTTTCTCCGGATAGAAAAATTTATCCTCAAAAATTCACAGGCGATCATCGTCATCTGCCCCGACCTTTCGCAAACTGTACAGAAGATCGGATTCGGACGCAAAGCTATCCTTCTGCAAAACTTTATCGACTTTGATGACCTGGAGAGCCTAGAAAGTGATGCCTCTTCCAGCCGAAAGGATATTGCACCTAGAGGAGAAAAAATTGTGCTCTATACAGGAAATTTCCAGCCCTATCAGGGAATCCCTCTTCTTCTCGAAGCCGCCGCCCGACTGGATCAAGAAAATATCGTCTTCCTGCTTGTGGGAGACAGCCAATCCGCCGTTGCCCGTATGAAACAAAAAACAAAGGAATTGAATATCGCTAAAAAAGTGAAATTTACCGGACAGGTTCCTCCATCACGAGTCCCCGGATATATATCATTGGCTGACGTTCTTGTTTCACCTCGAATGTCAGGGACAAACACTCCTCTTAAAATCTACTCTTATCTCAAATCGGGAAAGCCCATAGTGGCCACAAATCTTTGGATGCATACGCAGGTCCTTGACGAAAACATCTCTATCCTTGTCGAACCCGACGCGGACAGCTTTGCACAAGGAATTTCCTATGCGCTGAATGACCCGGGAGCCAAAAAACGTGCAGAATCGGCTAAACGTCTGGCCGAAGATGAATATATTTATCCAAAATATCTGGATATAATGACAAAAATACTCAAAAAAGCCGGATCAAGTATTAAAAATAAAGAGCATTAAATCATGCGTGCATTCATCACCGGAGCCTCAGGTTTTGTGGGGACTCATCTAGTCAACAAACTTCTTAAAAACAATTGGTCGGTCCGCATTCTGATCCACAAAAATAACATCAGTGATTCCAAGAATTGTGAAGTCATCCCGGGAGATATCGGCGAAAAAAAACTGCTGGAAGACGCCCTGAAGGAAACAGATGTCCTCTTCCATCTTGCCGCAGCACTGGGAGGGTCTCTCATCGACAGGAACGAATTCTATCGTATCAATGCCGCCGGCACTGAGAATGTTCTCGATGCCGCTTTTAAAGCAGGAGTCAAGAAAGCCGTTCATTTTAGCTCTGCAGGTGTTTTAGGCGCAGTCCGGAATAATAATGCAGTCGATGAAGCCTATCCCCCACACCCCATCAGTCCCTACGATCAATCCAAACTCGAAGGAGAAAAAATAGCCCTCAACAGAGCCAAAGAAGGGAATCCCGTTCTTGTCATAAGACCCGGCTGGGTGTATGGGCCAGGGGACCGGCGTACATTCAAGCTGATAAGGGCCATCGCACGGAAAAAATTTATCCTTGTCACTCGTGGGCTAGCACGCCAGACTCCTGTTTTCATCGATGATCTTTTACAGGGAGTGCTGCAGTGCGTGGAACAGGGAAGGGATGGAGAGATCTATAATATCGCGGGAGACGAAGTCCTGACTGTCAGACAAATTGTGGAAAATATTGCCGCGGCCACAAACAGCACAATACCCAAACTAACTCTTCCTCTTTTTCCCACTAAGGTTGCAGCCTGGAAGCTTGAAAAGGCATTCCGGCTCTTTAAAAAAGAAGCGCCCCTCACCTCAGGAAAACTGGCATTTTTCATCCATCCCAAACCCCTCTCCATTCAAAAAGCCGCCCTTGAACTTGGTTTTGCTCCTCAAACACTTTTCCAGGAAGGCATGGCCCAAACCGTAAATTGGTATAGAGAGCAGGGTTGGCTTTAATGGGCTTGCTCTTTGTGTAAACAATCTCTCTCTGTTTTAGAACCATAAAAGAAAATTGAAAATAAACATATCACTATCAAGGGAAAAAGATTTAATATCAGAAATGTCGATGTCTTGCGTGAGTATTCCGTAAATCATATAATATCAGCCCTGAAGAAAAGAATCATGGATAAAGATAAAGTCAGCCGATTTTATGATGTGGTATGGACAGAATACATTCCTGAATATGAAGCCACGGAAAAACATTGGGAAATTTTTTTTTCACGGGAAGAAGTTCGAGGAAAATCAGTACTGGATGCGGGATGCGGGACAGGAATTTTTAGCATCATTTTTGACAACAACAGGGCCGGCCGTGTAACAGGAATCGATATCAGCGAGGGAAGCCTGCAAACAGCTTTGAGTTTGAAAGAGAAATTTGAGCTTCAAAATGCCCATTTCCAAAAAGAAGATATGCATAACCTTCCGTTCGCCGATGAAAATTTTGACATTGTGTGGGCTTGGGGAACCGTCCATCACACCACCGATCCATTTAAAGCCATCGATGAACTGATACGTGTTCTAAAAAAAGGAGGTTCGATCCTCTTAGCTGTCTACACACGGACAAAACTGACATTCATCCATGAATTCATCCGGAAAATCCTCGTGCGCACACCCCAAAAAACCTGGACCACTCTTTCAAAAATAATGGCCTTTTTTCTGACTCCTGTCGTGTTTATTTTTAAAAGACGAGAAAAATCCCGTAAAGGTGAAAAACTGGAAGAATTGATTCTGGATTGGTATTTTGTTCCTATAAGATATTACTATAAACCCGAAGAGATAAAATCTTACTTGGAGAAAAAGGGATTTACAATCGAAAATTATCTCCCTGCATCCGGTCGTTTCAACAGCACTTCCAATTTTATCTTCAAGGCCCGAAAATCAACACAGGTAAAATGATTCCTGTCAACCAATTTTATTCCTGTTCACAGACAGCGGGTTCCCAAATATTTCAGGAAACTAGACACATAAGTTCCCTGAATCCACGCAGCTCTCCGAAAAAGGGCTCTATCTCCCTTCAGGATTAGCCCTG
>JAZFSR010000317.1:0-7440 GCA_036446295.1 Candidatus Aminicenantaceae bacterium | reverse complement strand
CGATATCGTCTGGAATAATTTTAAAAGCCTTTTCAAAACTCCTGATTGCGTTATCCAATTGATCCAGTTTTGAAAAGATCATTCCTTCCTGGTTAAGCGCAAGGAAAAAATTTTGCTTTATTTCAAGAGATTTTTGAATCTGGAAGAGGGCTTCCTGCAATTTATTTTGAATGAAATACAAGCGGGCCAGATTATAGAAGGGATGTTCCCTGGAACTGTATTGTGTATCCAAACTGGCCGCAGTAAAAAACTTTTCGGCTTTATCCAGGAGTCCCAGTTCCTGATAGGCAATTCCCAGGTTATTCTTAGCTTCCGTTAGAGCGGGATTGATTTTTAAGCATTCTGTGAAATATTTGACAGATTCATCAATATTCCCTTTCTTTAAATAAGCCAGACCCAGAGCATTAATGGCTAAATGGTTTTGCGGTTCGAGTGACAGGGACTTCTTCAAATGTCTGATGGACAAGTCCAGTTGTTTGGAATTCAAGTAATAAAGCCCCATCTTGTATTGGTAACGCGGATCTTTTTCTTGTGATTTTTCGATCCGGGTTTGTGAGGTTGCACAAAGTATCATTTGGAGACAGACAACAAGAATTAAGGCTATTTTTATCTTCATTTACTCCTCTCTTAATCTTCTAGACATTAGGTTCTGAAGAGCAGATCTGGGATCTTTCCCCTCATATAAAATTCGATAAACCTGTTCACAGATAGGCATGTCCGTTTTATTCTTTTGAGCCAGCTGCCATCCTGAGAGAGTTGTTGTGATTCCTTCGGCAATCATTTTCATTCCGCTTACGATTTCTTCAAGTTGTCTGCCTTTCCCCAATTCATAACCGACATAGCGGTTTCGGCTCAGCCGACCGGTACATGTGAGCACGAGATCACCAACACCTGCTAGTCCTGCAAAGCTTTCAGGTTTTGCACCTAGCCGAAGGCCCAATCTTGTTATCTCCGCCAGGCCTCGAGTGACTAAACCTGCCATGGAATTAGCTCCAAACTGGAGCCCTTCCGAGATTCCTGAAGCAATGGCAATAACGTTTTTTAAGGCTCCGGCAATTTCAATGCCTGTGATATCTTCGGACGTATAAGCCCTGAAGGATAAATTTGAAATATAATTTTGGATAGTTTTTGATACAGAGACCTCTTTGGAGGCTACAACAACAGCCGTGGGATGGGATTCGGCGACCTCTCTCGCAAAGCTTGGCCCCGAAAGGACAGCGATACGGGGTAAAAAATGTGGTGAAAAGACCTCCTGCATGACCTGACTCATCCTCAATAATGAGCCTTCTTCTATTCCTTTGGTCAAGCTGACGAGGATTGTTTCCGCAGACAATAACGGGGCCATCTGCTCATAGACAGATCGACAGAATTTAGATGGGACGGCGATAAAAACAATATCTACACTCTGAAGAGCATCTTTTATCCTGTTGAAAAAGGACACGGAGGAAGGGAAAACGGCTCCCGGGAGAAATGTCTTGTTCTCTTTGTAGCGGAGTGTATGCTCGTACACTTCCTTTTCCAGAATCCAAAAGTTGGTTTGGATATTCATCGATCCAAGGTGAAGTGCAAAGGCACTTCCCCAAGTTCCTCCTCCGAGAACACAGGCTTTCAAGTGACTTTTTCTCCCAATTTTTTTTCATTTCCCATGATCAGTCTTTGGATGTTTCCTCTGTGCTTAAATGTAATAAGAAGGAATGTCGCCGCACTCAAAAAGAGGATTTCGGTTTCTCCTTGGAAAAAATAAGAAAATAAAGGAAAACTTAAAACTCCAAGTATGGATCCTAAAGAGACATACCGGGTTATGGCTGTAACACAAACAAACACGGCCATCATGAGAAGCAGGGGGATAAATGCAATAGCTGCGTAAACACCCACTGTTGTGGCCACTCCTTTTCCACCTTTAAATCTTAAAAAAATAGGATAGCAGTGTCCGATAACGGCGCAAAATCCAAACACAAGCGCCCAGCGGCTGTCTTCAAAGAACTTAAGTCCTAGAAAAGCCGGCAAAAATCCTTTGAGGATATCTAGAACAGCTACAGGAATGGCAAGCTTCCATCCTGTTGTTCTCAAGACATTCGTCGCGCCTATGCTCCGGCTGCCGTAATCGCGAATATCCCCCTTGTTCTTTAATCGAAAAAGAAGATACCCTGAAGGAATCGAGCCTAAAAGATAGGAAAGACAGACAAAAAGTATTGTCATTTGAGTTCATGCTCCGAAAGAACTGAGTATTTGGCTCCAGTCGGCTTAAGTATGCTTCTGTAGTATATCACCTTCTTCACGATTATATCACCGAAATGTTCACGGCGATGTTGTTGATGCCAGGTAAGTACTGTATGGAGTTGACTCTTTTTTTTGACTCTGCATAAAGTAAGGTGAGGATGGAATGGTCTGTTGTCTTTGGGAAATCCCAGTTCGGCCATCTCTTCTTCGATGTCCGTGTGAAGTTTTTCGAGCGCTTCATTTTTGTTCAATCCAATCCATAGAACTCTTGGATTTTTTGAATTCTGAGGGAAAGTGCCGGAGCCTATAAATTGGAGTAAAAATGAGGAGTGTTTGTTTGTGACTTTATCTAATACCCTCTCGACTTCAGATTTTTGAGATTCTGAAATCTCACCGAGGAATTTTAGTGTGATATGCATTCCCTGTCTGGTGATCCACTTGAAACTTCCATCTCCCGTATCAAGCTTTTTGATGATGTGAATGAAGTGTGTTTTTAACCTGTCGTCCAGATCGACGGCAATAAAAGTTCTCATCGTTTCAATGGGATTGTAAAAGGTATCGGCGCAGCATATCAAGCGCTTTTTGGCTGGACTGAAACTTAATTTTTTCTCTGTCCCCTAAAAAGAGATTCTTTTTCACTTCCGTGTGATTCTTTTCTGCCAAAGCTATGTAGACAAGGCCGACAGGCTTGTCCTCCGTACTTCCACCGGGACCGGCAATACCGGTAATAGCCAGACCATAATCGGCTGAACTTATCTCTCTTATTCCATTGGCCATTGCATATGCAACCTCAGAACTGACGGCTCCATACTCGTCTAAAAGATCCTGAGGGACACTGAGAAGACGGATCTTTTGGTCGTTTTGATAGGCTGTGATGCTTAGGAGGAAATAGTCCGAACTGCCGGGAACATTTGTCAAACGGTGGCCTAGATACCCTCCTGAGCAGGATTCAGCTGCAGCTACGGTTTTTTGTCCCTGCTTCAGTAAATTTCCAACGATGGCTTCAAGTTCTTTGCCTGAAGTAGAGAACACATTCTCTCCTAGCTTGATGAGCAGAGTGCGGCTCAAAGCCTTTATTTTCTTTTCAGCTTGAGCTAAATTTTTTTGAGATTGGCAGAGGAGATGAATTTCAATCTGTCCCGGATGGGAAAGAATACTGAGCCTTAAATCCTTATCTTTTGGGTAATCATTCTGGATGAGTGATTCAACCTTTGATTCTGTCAATCCTGTTATTTTCAGAGTTTTTCGAGTGGAATAAATTCGCTGAAATTTAAGCAATCTTGGCCACACACATGTGGTAAACATGGCCTTTAACTCTGTTGGAGGGCCGGGGAGAACGGTGATGATGTTTGAGGGAGTTTCCAGCCAGATTCCCGGGGCGGTCCCTTTTTGGTTGTCGAGTAATTCTGATCCTTCGATCATATACGCCTGTTTTTTGTTCACTGTGTCCATGGGAATTCTGCGGTGTCGGAACCGCTTGTGTATTTGTTCAAACACATCGTCCTTAAACAAAAGCTTTCGTTTGAGAACAGAGGCCAGTGCTTCCCTGGTCCGGTCATCATTTGTTGGCCCGAGACCCCCTATGATAAAAACGATACGTGCTCGGGCGAGGCTGTCGCGTATGGCCAATTTAAGATCATTCCAGTCGTCTCCGACGGTGGTCTTGTAGTTGGGCTCTAATCCCAAATCATTCAACCGCTCGATTAGATAAAGAGAATTGGTGTCTTGAAAATAAGGGGAAAGGAGTTCGGAACCAACAGCGATGATTTCAATTTTTGGAATGGAATTCGGTTTCATTTCAAAAGAAGATAGAGATGTACAATTATGCCTGAATAAATGGCTGCCAAAATATCGTCAGTCATGATTCCCCATCCTTTGGGAAATTTTTCCAGCTGTTTTATCGGATAAGGTTTGGCAATATCGAAAAGACGGAAAAGAAAAAAACTTATCAGAAGGAGAGACCAGGTGGGATTCAGACGAAAAAGGACGAGGAGCTGTCCTGCGACTTCGTCAATCACGATTTCGTGAGGATCTTTCTTTTTTATGGCCGTTGAATGGACAGAAGAACTAACGACTCCAAGAACATAAACAACTAAAATGAGCAGGAGGTAATAAACCCAGTGAAGCCTGTATAGAAAGAATTTGTACATCAGTACAACGATGAAGCTTGTGAGGGTTCCCTGCCCGACTGGAAAATATCCAGCACCAAAAAACGTGGACAATAATTTTGAAAATAATTTCATCTTTTAAAAACTCCGTATAGATCATATATATCCCGGCTGTTGATTTCAACTTTTTGAATAGAGTTGATCTTGTCGTCAGCATGTTCATGTTCGTGTTCGTGTTCTTGTTCTTGTGTATCTATAAATACCACACCATCCACTTCCGGTGCCTGAAATTGTGTTCGGCCTAGAAGAACCGAGCTGTCCCGCTCCAAATGTCCTTCAACAAGGACCTCCAGACTGAGGTTGAGGTATTTTCCGTTAATAAGATAAGAAATTTCCGATTGGATGGACATAAGTCGGTCTTTTCGACGCTTCTTTTCGTTTGTACCGATGGGATCACCCTGGGCATAACTTTTAGTGCCTTGTTCAAGAGAATACGTGAAGATACCGAGATGGTTGAATCTGGCTTTTCGGACAAAATGTTCAAGATTTTCAAATTCCTTCTGACCTTCCCCAGGAAAACCTACAATCAGAGATGTTCTTATGGCAACATCCGGGAGTTTATCTCGGATCTTTCGAATTCGCTCGAGTGCCTGCTCTCCATCCAATCCTCTTCTCATCTTCTTTATGATTCCGGGATCAGAATGCTGAAAAGGGATATCGAGATAGGAACAAATTTTATCCTCCTGCATGATTTCGAGAAGTCGATTTGTCACTTCTTCAGGGTAACCGTAAAGGATACGAATCCAAGAGATGGGTTTAATTTCAACCAATTTTTCAAGGAGCATGGAAAGCCCATCGGAGAGATGGAGATCACGACCATAATATGTCGAATCTTGGGAGATCAAGTTGATTTCCTTCACACCCTTCGATGCCAGCCTTTCCACTTCATTGACAATGCTCACTATAGGGCGGGATCTGTAGGAGCCCTTGATGAGAGGGATTGTGCAAAAAGAACAGGAATGGGAACATCCTTCTGAGATTTTGACATAAGCCCATCCCGATGGTGTTGATTGGAAGCGGGGGGATTGATGATCATAAAGAAAACTGAAGGCCGCTTTCTCATGTGCTTTGCCTTCGACAACCTGAACAATTTTGTCGAAATCATTTACACCTAGCCAACCGTCGATTCCGGGGAACTGTTCTTCAAGCTCTTCTGAATTTCTCTCTATATAGCAGCCTGTAACAAAAACTTTGATGTGTCTTTTATTTTTCTTTAAGTCCAGGGCCATGCGGATAGAATCTACAGCCTCATTTTTTGCCGGTTGGATAAATCCGCATGTATTGATGATGATGATATCTGCGTCTTTTGGCTGACTGACAAAAGTATATCCATCATTAGCCAGATAACCCAGCATCACTTCGCTGTCAACGAGATTTTTTGCACATCCCAAACTGATCAAGGCGATATTTTTCATTTGAACCACAACAATGTTGAAGAAGCTAGGGATAGATTTTGTACAACAGCCGTGGGAAGGGGATAGCTTCTCTGATATGCTGAATTTTGCATATCCAAGAAAGCATCCGTTCTACCCCAAGACCGAATCCCGAATGGGGGACTGAGCCGTATCGTCTTAAGTCCAGATACCATTTGTAGTCTTCCCGAGAGAGATTGTGTTCTTTGATCCTCTGTTCAAGGAGCTTGGGATCATGAATCCTTTGCCCTCCTCCAATGAGTTCGCCATATCCTTCAGGGGCCATAACATCGACGCCGAGGACTGTGTCCGGCCGCTGTGCGTCTGGCTGCATATAGAACGCCTTGATAGCTGTTGGAAAGTGTGTGATACAGACAGGAGAGTCGTAGATTTCCGGAAGGATCGATTCTTCAGGTGCACCCAGATCCATGCCCCATTCTATTTTGGAGCCTTTTTCCTGAAACTTTGGGAGGATGTTTTCATAGGTCACTCGGGGAAAAGGCTTTTTGATAGTCTCTAATGGTAGAGTGTCCCTCTCCAGTAATTCCAGATCATTTTTATTCCGTTCCAAGACTCTCTCTATAATGAAGAGAATGAGATCTTCGCTTAACTCAATGATGTCTTCCAGTGTGGCAAAAGCCACTTCAGGTTCCACCATCCAGAATTCAATCAGGTGTTTCCTCGTTTTTGATTTTTCCGCGCGAAATGTGGGTCCAAAACAATACACTTTGCCAAAGGCCATCGCAGTCGCTTCGTTATAAAGTTGACCACTCTGGCTAAGATACGCCTTTTGATCGAAGTATTCGGTCTCGAACAGCGTGGTTGTGCCTTCACATGCGCTGGGTGTGAGAATCGGTGTATCCATGAGCCGGAATTTTCGTCCATCAAAAAAATTACGAATGGCCCGAATGACTTCCGCACGGATTTGGAGGATGGAATTTTGTTTCTGGGACCGCAGCCATAGATGCCGGTGCTCCATAAGAAAAGAGATACCGTGCTCCTTGGGTGTGATGGGGTATTCCTCAGCGATTTGAAGGATCTCTATGTCTGAAATGCTCAGTTCATATCCACCGGGGGCTCTTTTGTCTTCCCGGACAGTTCCCCTGACTAACAGAGAAGATTCTTGTGTGAGTTCGTCGAATTTATCGAAAAGAGATTTGTTCTTCTCGGGATCAAAAAGTGTTCCCTGGATGAGTCCCGTTCCGTCCCGGACAAGCAGGAACCTAATCTTCCCACTGGATCTTTTGTTATATAGCCATCCTCTGATTTCGATTTCCTGGTCTTTAAATGAGGCAATATCTTCGATGTATACCCATTTCATAATGCACAGATTATAAAGAATAACTCCTCCAAAATCAATTTGCTCCCCGTATGTTCCCCTTACTTTTTTTATTATTGAATTGGATGTGCTTTCAGCTTAGGTTTGACAGGTGCTTTCTTTATGACTATTCTTCAGAAAAAGACCCATGACAGAAGCTAAAGCCTTTGTTCCCGCTAAATTGATTTGCGGGATGATCTCTTCGCAAAACATCGTCTTTGAAAAGGCAGAGGACTCTCTAAAGGACCTTTATGGTCCCATCGATTATTCTAGTCCGTTAATCACTTTCACTTTTACGGATTACTATGAAAAAGAGATGGGG
>JAZFSR010000316.1:0-4293 GCA_036446295.1 Candidatus Aminicenantaceae bacterium | reverse complement strand
AGTTTTATTATGATTCTCCAACTATGAAAGGAGAACTTTATGTTATCCTTGACGTATTAAAGACAAAATCACCTTACTCTAAAATCATTCGAAGGCCAATTTCTCTTCCTCTTTTTGAAGTAGAAAAAGAAATAGTTGTGGCTGTTCCTTCAATAGATAGCTTGACTGGTGACAAATTAACTGCTTTTGCTCCTAAGACCATTGGAATTCTTTATGGACAGGGAAAGTCAATGGAGATAATAAAACAATTATTTGATCTTGGGATTTTATTTGAACACATTTCCGATCTGAAAGAAGTTAATGATTCTTATAAAAGCACCGCAAGGCTGGAATGTGGGTATCGAAATAAAGAATTTGATATCGATGAATTTCTGAACGATTTAATAGACACTTCATTTCTTATTTGTCAGATGGATTTTCGAGCATGCACAGAAAATGAATACACAATTGAACTCAGAGACGGTATAAGAAGAGTAAAAAGTCATATATTAGGGGGCCAATATTCTCTATTAAAAGCTAAGGAAGATGCTTCGAAAGTAGCGTGTCTCGCCTCAATTTTGAAAGATGAGCCAATGGATATAGATATAAGGGAAATAAGAAATAATAGAGATAATATTGATAGAATAAAGAATATTGTACTTCCTGAGGATTATAATATTTTAAATAAACTTAAGACGATATCTCCAGAGAGTTTCTACTTATGGGCAATTGCTACGAAAGTATTGGAATAAAAGTTTAAAATTCAAATTTTATTAGCTGTTAGTGTTGGGAATTGATAGATTTATGAACAACCTAATTTCTTTTTTAGATGATTTTATTACCTACCATCTCCTTGATGAAAAAATTTTTATTGTCCCTTCCTATCAAATCGGCCATCAGATAGGGGAGGATCTCGCCAAGTCGGGTAATTCCTGGGTCAATCTGCAGTTTGTGACTCTGCCTTCTCTGGCGATGGAGATTGCGGGGACCGAGCTGTCGTCACAGGGATTACAGCAGATATCGGGTACGGCACTGCGAGTTCTTATCAATCATATCTTTAGGGAGCTGAAGGAAGAGGATGAGCTTGTCTACTACGGAGACTTAGAAGCCCAAGCGGGGATTATCGATGCTATATCCCGGTCTATCCGGGATTTAAGAGCCGCGGGAATTAAAAGCACGGACTTAGATGCTGATTTGTTTATCGACAAAGATAAGGGGCGTGAAACGCAGCTTATTTTAAAAAGATATGAAGAAGAGCTGGAAGCCAAGAAGTTCTTCGATACGGCACGGCTTTATAAAACCGCATCAAAAGCTGCCAAAAAGAGCAGCGCCAATCCCGAAAGACATTATTTTTGCCTCCAAGATCAGATCTTTTCAAAGATAGAGAGGGATTTTCTGGATTCTCTGACAGAGGATCTTATCCTTGTTCCTCATGGAGAAGTTATTGGTATGGCGAGGCCCAGGCGGATGACCCAAATAGAGGCAAAAGAGGCAAAGTCCATAGTCCCCAAAACAAATCTTGAACGTGCGCCGTGGCTGTTTTCACCCGGGAAAGCCCCTGCACCTTTTAAGGACAACACCCTAGAGATATTTCAGGCCATGGGTCCCACAAACGAGTGCAAGGAAGTACTCCGGAGGATTTTCACAGAAAAGATCCCCTTTGACCGGGTGGAGATTATCCATCCTCAAGGTTCTGTCTATCCATCCATCTTTTTTGTTCTTTCAGAAAAGATGGGATTTGATTTTACGTGTGCCGAAGGGCTGGCGCTTAATTTTACTGTCCCCGGGAAAGTTTTTTCCGGGATTATCGATTGGATGGAAAACGACTATCCTGTCTCGGATTTATGCAGGCTTTTGGAAAGCGAATATTTAAAGACTCCAAAAGACGAGGAGGGTAAATCCCTTTCTTCTTTAAAGGTCAGCCGGATTTTAAAGGAAGCTAAAATCGGGTGGGGGAAAGACCGGTATATTCACCGTCTTGAGGTTTTGTACAGAGAGAAAAAGGCCGGAACTAAAGAAAATGCCGATATTTTAAGAGAGATTAATAGGATAAAAGGCTGGATAAAATCCGTATTGGACCTTTTTCCCTCGTGGGAAGAAGAAAAAATCGACAGCAAGGAACTTTGTATATGTATTTCTTCTTTTTTAAAGAAATACTCGAGGGTGCGGGACGGCCGGGATGGCGATGCTCTGGGGAGAATGACCTCCAGGCTGGATGAGGCCTCTTCCTTTAAGGCCATCCCTTTTTCCAAGGATGAAGCCGTCGAATGGCTGAGAAGCACGGCGGCTGATCTGCGGGTGGGAAATGCGGGTCCCATGCCCGGACAACTCTTTTTGTCTTCTTTTAGGGAAGGAGGATTTTCAGGGAGGGAATACTCCTTTATCGTGGGCCTTGACCAGGGGGCGGTTCCCGGTTCGAGGCTTCCCGATCCTATTCTTTTAGATGAGGAGAGGGAGGCGATCTCGAAAGATTTGGTAGTGACATCCGATAGGCTGAGAGAAAACCTCTATTTAATGACGGCACTGCTGTCCTCTTTGAGGGGGCAGGCTGTGTTGAGTTTTCCTTCGTATGATGTTTTTGAGGAGCGGCCGTCTTTTCCCTCATCATTTCTGCTTCAGGTCTATAGGTTAATAGAGGGCGATGTGGAGCTGGATTATTCGGCACTTATGGGGTCCTTGGGGAAGAGCTCGGGTTTTGTGGGGGGAGTCGAAGTCGATGAAACCGGCTGGTGGCTCGATTTTATAGCGGGGGACGGGCGGTTTAAAGACGCGATCAAATCGGTTAAGGACCTCTATCCCTTTATCTCGAATGGGGATTTAGCGAGGCGCAAGAGAGCGGGGCCCGATCTTTCGACATATGACGGGCTGGTTATGATCTCCGGGGAGGAGTGTAATCCCTTAAAGAATCGAGCATTATCTATGAGTGCCTCGAGGATCGAAAAGCTGGCGCGGTGCCCATATGGGTACTTTTTACGGTATGTACTGGAGGTTTTACCTCCCGATGAGATTGTTGTCGATAAGGCGGCATGGCTGGACGGTTTAGAGCGGGGGCTGCTGCTGCATGATGTTCTGTGCGTCTTTATGAAGGGTTTAAGGGAGAGGGGAGAGTCTGTGGGGGAGAAGGATTTTGGAGGGGAGATACGGCGTGCGGCCGATGAGGTTATGGGAGAGTACAGGGAGGAAAATCCGCCTCCATCCGAAGCTGTTTTTGAGAGGGAGAGGAGAGAGATATTTGGGGCCTTGGATATCTTTTTAAAGGCTGAGGAGAAGAGGGAGGAGAAGGTCGAGCCTCTATTGTTTGAGGTTAACTTTGGATTTGAGGGAGAAGAGGGAGAGGGGATTTCAGAGAGTGTGATACTGGAGGTTGGGCCCGGGGCTTCGTTTAGGTTGAAGGGGAAAATTGACAGGGTTGATAGGGTGGGCCGGGGACGTTATCGGGTTA
This sequence comes from Candidatus Aminicenantaceae bacterium, assembly GCA_036446295.1. Taxonomy (GTDB): domain Bacteria; phylum Acidobacteriota; class Aminicenantia; order Aminicenantales; family Aminicenantaceae; genus JAUWVG01. The sequence goes on along the minus strand of JAZFSR010000316.1, from coordinate 872 downwards.
TTGACTATAAAACGGGAAGCTATAAATCCTATGAAAGTATAAAGGCTTTTGGAAAGGGTAAGACTCTTCAGCATGCCCTGTATGCGGAGGCGGCCGAGAAGATTTTAAGGGAGAAAAAGATCGATGAAGCCGCGAGAGTGACAGTGACGGGGTATTCCTTTCCTTCGGGCAGGGGAGACGGACGGGAGATCCTGATTGAGAATTTCGATAGGGCGCGTTTGAGGGAGCTTTTGCTGGACCTGTTTAGCATTTTGGAGAAGGGGTATTTTCTGGTTAATCCCAAGGCAAGCTGTGATTTTTGTGATTATGGGGTTGTGTGTGGTGGTGGGGTAATGAATAGGACTAAGGAAAAGAAAGAGACCAATGCCGAGCAGTTTGCGGTGTTTGATAGGTTGGAGGAGTTTGAGTGAGTAGAGATCGCTTCGTCGCTACGCTCCTCGCGATGACATGGTGTCTGTCATTGCGAGGAATGAAATGACGAAGCAATCTCATTTTTTGAGATTACTAGCCTGTTCCGAGCAAAGCGAAGGAATCTCCAAGGCTCCTCGTAATGACATGATGGAGGTCACTCATTCGCGATGACAGGGAGAATGAAGACATGAAACCGGTCGATTGGGCGGAGAGGAAAAAGATAGTCGAAGACTTGGGGACGACCTTTCTTGTAGAGGCAGGGGCGGGATCGGGAAAGACAAAAAGCCTTGTGGACCGGATGATTGCGCTGCTGAGAACAAGGACATGTAAGATAGATACAGTGGCGGCGGTGACTTTTACGCGTAAGGCGGCGGCCGAGCTGCGGGAGCGGTTCCAGACCAATCTGGAGAGGGAATATGCGGCAGCTGTGGGGGAGGAGAGGCGGAGATTTGGACAGAGCT
>JAZFSR010000315.1:0-3805 GCA_036446295.1 Candidatus Aminicenantaceae bacterium | reverse complement strand
AAAAATCGCTTATTTTTACCTGGAAGAAACATTTGGATAGCGATGTAGAGGAAAACAAGGGGGAGGACAAAAGAGCCTAAGCCGAAAAACTGGAGCAGTCCCACTGAGAGAGAAGCGCCTACACGACCTCCGAAGTTATGGATGTCCTGCTTGGCCGATGATCCCGCAGCCCCTGAAGGATCGTGTGAATCATAACTGATCAGGCTCAACAGAATAAACGCAGCTAGCAAAATGAGAAGAACTCCAGCTATTTCTCCTGAGTAGGTCCTTTTTTTCTGCAGCGACTTTTTCAGGGATTTAGCTGCTTTTTTCTTTTTATTCATCTTTGAGGAATTATAACATAATTATCCTGGCTTATTCACGTGCTGAGGTGCTGCGGATTCGAGGTATCGGTCCATGAAGCTGTGCTTAAGATTGCCACGTCGCTTTGCTTCCCGTAATGAGATGATTGAAAAGAAGGACAAACTGTTCGAGATGGATTTGCTCGGGGCGCAAATGTGCTTCAATTTTGCAGGCCATGAAGGCTTCTTTTATGACATCCGGAGGAAAGTTGGCCAATAGGAGGTTATTGTAAATCGTCTTTCTTCTGTGTCGAAACACCGTTTTAAGAAACTGGAGGAATTCTTGACTGTTCGAAAGAGAGAACAGGGGATCCGGCCTTTTTTTTAAGGAAATAAAACCCGACTCAACTTTTGGGGGAGGGTAAAATGCGGCAGAAGCTAGAGTGAAATGGAGTTTGGTCACAAAAAAATTAGAAAAATATATCGACAGAGGAGCATACGCTTTTGTGTTAGGAAGCGCACATATTCTTTTGGCCACTTCTTTTTGCAGCAGAAAATGGCACTCTGAGATGAGCGATTGTTCCTCCATAACTTTAAAAAGAATCGGCGAGGAGATTGAGTAAGGGAGGTTTCCCACGAGTTTGAATTGTGGGTGTGAGGGCAGCAATTCATTAAAAGAAACCCTGAGGATATCTTCTTCTAGAACTTGGAGGTTTTTTGGCGCTTTTTCTTTAAGTAAAGAGGCGAGGCGAGAGTCTTTTTCAATGGCGATGACTTTTCCGGCTTTTTGAGTTAAAAGAAATGTCAGAGCTCCTTTCCCCGGTCCGATTTCGATGAGTGTTTCTTCAGGTTGAGGATCGATAAGGCGGACGATTTTCCTGAGAGCTTTTTTGTCCTTAAGGAAATGCTGTCCCATTGCTTTTCTTCTGCTTTTTTTCATTGTGGAATGAGTGAAGTGGCCCCCAATTGGACCGGACACTACTCCATATAGTGATTGTACCAGAACTGGAAAATGATCAACGGCCACAACAGCTGCCGATGGTTGTGTGCGCCTTGGAAATGTTCTTTCAGGAGCTTTTCGATGGTGGCCTGATTGAAAAATCTATGTTTGTTTAAATTCGCAGGAGAGAGGACGTCCGTGACAAAATCCTTGAGTTCATTCCTGATCCAGACACCCAGGGGGATATCAAAACCGATCTTTTTCCGGGTCAAAATTTTAGGGGGAAGATACGGGGTCATAGCCTTTTTCAGGATGTGTTTGGTTGTGAGCCCCTTGAGTTTCAGAAAACTGGGGATGGTTGCGGCATATTCGACGAATGTATGGTCCAGGAAAGGCACGCGGATCTCCAGGGAATTGGCCATACTCATCCTATCTGTCTTGACAAGAAGGTCGTCCTGGAGGAAGAGCTTGAGATCCAGATAGCCCAGCCGGCTCACAGTTTCTTCGGTAGTGCACTTGTCGAGATGGAAAGAGATGGGGGCGAATGGGTCTTCACTAAATTTTTCAAGGATGTCGGCCGTAAACAATTTATCCTTTTCTGCGGGGCTGTAGGCGCCCCACCAGATGAAGTTTGAGATCTCGGGGGGATAGTCGATTCCGGATATGAATTTTTTGGCCTTGAATTCAAAGCTTAGCCTTTTCCCTGAGGCGGGGAGGCCTCTGACGATGTTTTTGACGAGCCTGTCTCTTATGAACTTTGGCACTTTTCTGTAGAACCGCGCCACCTGATACGCCTTATAAGTGTCATACCCGGCGAAGAGCTCGTCTCCCCCTTCACCTGCCAGCACCACGGTGACGTGCTTACGGGCCAGGTTCGATATAATATAAGTGGGGATAATCGATGCATCGGCCAGGGGTTCATCCAAATACTCGATCAACTTCGGGACCAATTCTCTCACAAGGTTCGACTCCACGAAAAATTCCTGGTGGTCCGTTTGGAAGCGGTCGGCTACCATTTTTGCATATCCCAGCTCGTTAAACGTTTCTTCTTTGAATCCGATTGAAAAAGTCTTTATCTTGGAGACTGCCACTTCGCTCATCAGCGCTGTTATGGAGCTCGAATCCATCCCTCCGCTGAGAAAAACACCCAGCGGGACATCGCTGATCATGCGCTTCCTCACGGATTCTTTCAGCCTATGATAAATTTCCTCCATGATTGTTTTTTCATTTTTAGTGTTACTTGTGCCACTGCTATATGTCACATCCCAGTATTGTTTTATTTGAACCTTCGAGTCATTGATGACCATCATGTGCCCTGGCAACAGTTTTTTTATGCCTTTGAAAATCGTCTGCGGAGCTGGGATGTACTCGAATGTGAAGAAACGCGACAAGCCGTCAAAATCCAGCTCTCGCCGATAACCGGCCTGAAGGATGGATTTTATCTCAGAAGAAAAAACAAGAGTGTTGTCCGACTTCCAGTAGTGAAGGGGTTTGATACCCAGCCTATCCCTGGCAAGATAGAGAGTGTTCGCTTTTTTATCCCAGAGGGCGATGGCAAACATTCCGTTCAACTTGGAAACAAAATTTTCCCCCTCCTCTTCGTAGAGATGGACGATGACTTCCGTGTCGGACCTCGTGGCGAAAGTGTGCCCTTTTTGGATGAGTTGTTCGCGCAATTCGGGATAATTGTAGATCTCCCCGTTATAGACCACCCACACATTTTTGTCCTCGTTGGTAATGGGCTGGTGTCCTGTGACAAGATCGATGATGCTCAGCCGGCGCATCCCCAGACTCACCTTTCCATCGGAGTAGGAGCCCTCATCATCCGGGCCGCGGTGGACCATCACAGAGCACATCTTTTTTGTGATGTCCTCTGCTTCTGGTCTCAGCCCACTGAATCCGTAGATGCCGCAAATGCCACACATTGTTTTTCTCTAGAGACCCTAATGTATCTGAACATCGCTAGAATATCAATCTCCGCTACGGAAACAACACGTGTGTGGAACATAGAGGTATGGTATAATTTGAGTCGAATTTTGTATGGACCGATAGATTGGACTCGAATAAAGTAATTCTGCTCAATCCCCCAGGGGATAAGCTGTATATCCGGGATTACTACTGCAGCTTTTCCTCCAAGGCTGACTACTATTGGCCGCCTCAAGATCTCATCTATCTCAGCGGGATCCTGGATGAGGAATATTCTGTTCGAGTTATCGATGCCATCATAAACAAACTGACAGAAGATGAAGTTCTCTCTAAGATCGAAGATTCCGGAGCCCGGGCTTTAATATTCACTACCGGGACAGCCACAATGCAGTCTGACCTGCGGTTGATGAAGCGGATCAAAGCCAAGACCGATATGAAGATCGTGGCGAGTGCGGGAATCTTGCCCTTTATCGGGGAGGAATTCCTTAAGCGGTATGAATATGTCGACGCGGTCCTTCTGGATTTTACCAGCCAGGATATACGTGTTTATATAAGAGAAAACGGACAGGTTGATGTACCATTACACGGACTCATTACCAGAAAAAATGGTCGGTTTATCAAGAGCACCGAAAAGCTTCCGCTGACATATACCGTTCCC
>JAZFSR010000314.1:0-4433 GCA_036446295.1 Candidatus Aminicenantaceae bacterium | reverse complement strand
ATAGGAGAAGTCCGATCATCCGTCAAGGTGTTTCTTTCCGTGAAAAAAGAGGGTATATAACCTATAAAATATATTAATTCCATACAATACATGGGTTATATCACCCTAATTTATCCTATGGGTTATATAACCCACGTCCGGTCAAATTCCCCAGTTATCTGCAAATATTTTTTGCTAAACTAAATCTATTTAGATGTAACTCCTTTAATTTCAACATAAATAAAAAGTATTTTTTTCTCTTATTTATTGGCATAAAAATTGCAATTTAAAAAACCGAAATTAATATTTTATTAAATATTAAAGAAATTAAAAACGATTAGATGAATGAATCAAAAAAAAAATGGACAATTTTTTTCAATCGAATTCTAAAGTTCTCTCTAAAATCCATCACGTTTATGGTCAATCATTCAAAGGGTGTGTGGAAAAAAATGCCTGATCAAATAAAGCGTCTTATGGTTCCGATTGTGATGATTATAGCGGCCTTTGTAGTGGCAAAAAAGTTGTTGGTCCCCTCGGACTTCGGTCTAGAAGGACACTACCGGGCTTCGGCTGTAGATGAAATCATGTCCCAGGAAGTTCAGTATGTTGGGCATAAAGTTTGTGAGGACTGCCATGATGACATCACTGGAATGATCAAAGATTCCTATCATAGGAATGTCATGTGTGAAGTCTGTCACGGACCCGCTGCAGAACACATCAATGAGCCTGGTGAAAAAACCTTACCGGCGCCGAGAGAGAGGGGATATTGTCCGCTATGTCATGAATACCTTCCTCCAAGGCCGACAGGTTTCCCCCAAATTGTTTCAGAATCCCATAATCCAATAAAGGCCTGTATCAGTTGTCATGATCCACATGATCCAAAAACTCCTGAGGTCCCTAAAGAGTGCGAGGCCTGCCATGCCGAGATCGCCCGGACGAAAGCGCGTTCTCATCATGTAGATCTTTCCTGTACCATCTGTCACGAAACATCTGAGGAACACAAAATCCAGCCGCGTCAAAACCGTCCCAATATTCCAAAAGATCGTGAATTTTGCGGAAGGTGTCACGATAGAAATTCGACAGAGTCTCCAGACATTTTAAAAATTGATATGGGCACACACGGTGAAAGATATACTTGCTGGCAGTGTCATTATCCTCATTTACCGGAGGGCAAGTGAATGAAAAATAAAAATATCAAGAGAAGAGATTTTCTTGAAAAGATAGCCTTTACCTGTTTTTCTTTGTCTGTCCCAGGATTTCTTAAAGCAGAAAAGAAAAACAAGGAACAAACCGTTGACACCTCGAAAGCGTATAATCCAAAAGAGCACTCATGGGGAATGGGGATTAGCGTGGAGCAGTGCATCGGATGCGGCCGATGTGTCAGTGCGTGTAAAAATGAAAATAGTGTCCCAAAGTTTCCATTTTATTTTAGGACATGGGTAGAGCGATATGTCGTATTTGATGACGGGGAAGTCCATGTTGACAGCCCCAACGGCGGTGCGGATGGATTTAAGCGTCTCTCTCATGAGGAACAAATTATCAGAAGTTTTTTTGTTCCAAAGCTGTGCAACCAATGCAAACATCCTCCGTGTGTCCAAGTTTGTCCAACCGGGGCGACTTTCCAGACTGATGATGGTGTGATTCTTGTGGATTCCAAATGGTGTATTGGGTGTGAGTACTGCATTCAAGCTTGTCCCTATGGAGCCAGGTTTCTTCACCCGGAGACTCGTACTGCCGAGAAGTGCAATTTTTGCTATCACAGGATTGTCAAAGGGCTTCTTCCTGCCTGTGTTGAAATCTGTCCAAATCAGGCGAGGATTTTTGGCGATACAAAAAAGAATGCCAGCCCTCTAATTAGGTTTATGCGCATGAATAAAATTCGAGTTCTCAAGCCATTCCTGAACACAGAACCTACAGTATTCTATGCTGGGCTTGATATGGAGGTAAAATAAACGTGGAGAAGATAGTTGAACATTTGTGGCCCATACTTCAGCAGGTAACAGGGTATATTTATCCGAATGAGGTTGAACTTTATTGGCGCATACTCATCGTCGTATATCCTTATATTACCGGACTCGTTGCCGGCGCCTTTATTCTCGCTTCGCTTGTAAAGGTGTTCAAGGTCAAAGAGCTTCAGCCCACCTACCGGTTGTCTCTGCTTACCGCCCTGTCTTTTCTGATTGTTGCCCCGATGCCTCTTCTCGCTCACCTGGGGCATCCAGAAAGATCTTTTGAAATTTTCCTCACACCCAACCGGAGTTCTGCCATGGCCATGTTTGGTTATATATATCTCTGGTACCTGATGGCCGTTTTACTCCTTGAAGTCTGGTTTGAGTACAGGAAAGACTTGATTGTCTGGGCAAAAAACAAGAAAGGATTTCTGAGCTGGATACACAGAATCCTCTCTCTTTTTTCTTCTGATATTTCGGAAAAGGCTGTAAAGTTTGATCAAAAAGCCGTAAAAATACTCACGATAATCGGAATTCCTTCGGCATTTTTACTCCATGGATATGTAGGATTTATATTTGGTTCTATCAAAGCGAATCCATGGTGGTCCAGTGTGTTGATGCCCATCGTGTTCCTTTTCTCGGCGATGGTTTCCGGAATGGCTCTTGTGCTGCTCATCTACATGGTTGTGACACTTGTGCGTGGGAATAAAATAGAGATGCCTACACTGGACAAACTCGCAAGTTTTTTGTTTTATACGATGATTGTTGCCTTTTCCCTGGAAGCCTTGGATTTTATCCACCGCATCTATGAATCTGAAGAATCGATCGGCATTATTTCTGAGCTGATTTCCGGAAAACTCTTTGCCAGTCTTATCGTGATCCAGCTTTTATTAGGTATGATAGTCCCACTCTTTGCACTGGCATCGACCAAAATGTTCAAAATACCGTCGGAGTTGAGACGGCATATCTATTTTGTTTCCGCGCTCCTCATCCAGGTCGGGATTTTTTCAACACGATGGAATGTTGTCATTGGAGGACAGTTATTCTCCAAGAGTTTCCGGGGACTGACGACTTATAAAATGTCACTCGGAGGGATTGAAGGGCTGCTGACATCTTTGGGCTTTCTCATCCTGCCGTTTATCATTCTCTATGTTATCGTAAAGATCCTGCCCCCCTGGGAAAAAGCCAAGAATTAATCGATCAACCGTAGCTGTGCAGACCGGACAAAAGATAATTCACTCCAAAATATGTGAATAATGCGGCCAGAAATCCCAATATGGCGATGAAAGATGAGCGGCGGCCTTTCCAGCCCATCACAAGCCGAGTGTGCAGATAGAGGGCAAACACAAACCATGTGATCAAGCTCCAGACTTCTTTTGGATCCCAGCTCCAGTAAGTGCCCCAGGCTTTATAGGCCCAGATCATTCCGAATACCATTCCTCCAAGTGTGAAGAGAGGGAATCCGATGGCGATGCATTTATAGGAGACCTCATCGAGCTTTTCGGCGGATAGCCCGGTTTTGATGCCTTTTTTTTGTTTCGAATCCGCGAAAAGGTACATGATGCTTGTCACAAAAGCGATCGCGAAAAAGGCTTCTCCGATCATTGTGACCGATACATGAAGCCACAGCCAGTAGCTCTGGAGTGCAGGCATAAGAGGTGCGGCATCCTTGGGCATAAGAGGTGAGGAGGCCAGGGCCATCAATCCGAGAACAATCAGCATAAAGTAGGGGCCGGCTTTTTTTATTTTAAACATTCCTTCGATGATCACATAAGCCAGAATGGATGCCCAGGCCAGAAAAGACAGGGATTCATACATATTTGTAAATGGGGCATGCCCGCTGACAAATAGTCTCCAGGCTAATGCAGCCGTGTGGGTGATCAGACCTAAAAAGGCAATTTTATAGCCTAGGTTGGCCATGCTTTCCTTTTTTGAAAAAAGAAAAGAGAAATAGAAGAAGGCCGCAATAATATATACAGCAAAAGTGCCTGTAAACAGTGTCGCTTCGTTCATTTTTGTCTCCTCAATGTGGTCATAATATTCTCAAATTCTTTGCGGAAAGCATCTTTATTCTTGGATGCAATCCCGCCCGCTGTTATCTCGGTTTTGGACTGGATTGTTTCCATGATGATCTTAATTTCACGTGGAGGCCAGTAGAAGGCCAAGCCAAGCCCGGCCATAAGAAAAGCACATCCCAACCAGATGATATTGGCACCTGGATCTTTGGCGGCATTGAGAATGGATATCTCTCCACCCTGATATCCCTTAAGCTCGAACGTCAGGTTTGTTGCCTCTTCGGAATGAATGCGTGAGAAATCTGGAAATTGGGCAAATATCCAGCCTTTGAAAATTTGTGTTTCTCCTTGCCATCCTTCAATTTCAACAGCTGGATTATATGGCTGGGAAGAACGGGTTGCGACCTGGCCGTTTTCGCCGATGATAAAATCCGGCACAAACTGGAGTGCCGTAATCTGGAGGTTTTCCCCCTCGAGCTCGACTCGTTCT
>JAZFSR010000313.1:0-6208 GCA_036446295.1 Candidatus Aminicenantaceae bacterium | reverse complement strand
TTCACGAAGCGGAGCTATTTATTTTAATCCTACGACCGATCTAACAGCGGAAATCATTCAGAGATACGATGCCTCAAAAGCCTCAAAATAATTCCGGATTTTTCGATATTGAAAAAATCCTGAAAACGCTGCCTCATAGGTATCCCTTTCTCCTTATTGATAGAGTGCTGGAAATGGAAAAGGGAAAATCGTTGGTGGCTATTAAAAATGTTACGTATAACGAGGAGTTTTTTCAAGGTCATTTCCCTGAATTAAGAGTCATGCCCGGCGTTCTTATCCTTGAAGCTTTGGCTCAAGCCGGAGGTATTCTGATCTGCAGTTCTATCCCAGATCCCGAAAAAAAAATATTTTTTTTAAGCAAGGTCGATAAGGCCAAATTCAGGAGACCTGTCGTTCCGGGGGATCAACTGCGGTTTGAAATAGAAATGCTCAGGCTAAAGAATCGATTCTGTCAATATAAAGGTAAAGCACTGGTGGATGGAGAAATCGTAGCTGAATGCGAAATGGTTGCCTCCCTGACGGATATCGAGAGATTGAATGAGTAAGAATGAGAGTCTCATTCATCCCTCTGCCATCGTCCATCCTCAAGCTCGGATTGAAAGCAATGTCCAGATCGGCCCCTTTTCTTTTATAGGGGCAAAAGTTTCGGTCGGTAAAAATACCAGGATTGGTACCCACGTCCACATCGAAGGACAAACTCAAATTGGAGAAGATAACCATTTTTATCCTTTCTGTACGATAGGGACATATCCCCAGGATTTAAGTTACAAAGGAGAAGAGACATCTGTTTGTATCGGAGACAGAAATATCTTTCGTGAATATGTCACGATCCATCGCGGGACAGATAACGGTAAAAAAAAGACCGAGGTTGGGTGTGACAATTACTTCATGACCTACTCACATGTTGCGCATGATTGTAGGGTTGGGAATGAGACAATTCTCATTAACGGTGCAACCCTGGGCGGACATGTCTTAGTAGATGACCATGCCCAAGTCGGGGCGCTTTCCGCGGTTCATCAATTCTGTCGCATAGGGATTCATGCGTTTATTGGAGGAGGATCGATGATCACACAAGATGTGCTTCCGTTTTCTAGGGTGGCGGGTTCACGGCCGACCCTGTTTTACGGCCTGAATGCAGTGGGTCTGCGCAGAAATGGGTATTCCCGTGAGAGGATCCGTGCGCTCAAGGATATGTTTAAGCTGATATTTAACTCCAATTTGAACACGAATCAGGCTTTTGATCGAATCACGGACGAGTTTCCTCAAGCAGAAGACCGGGATGTGATTCTTCAATTTATCCAATCGTCAAAAAGAGGAATCGTAAAGAAGACGGAAGAACAATGGAAAAAAAAATTGGAATAATCGCAGGTTCCGGCGATATTCCTCATTTTATTTTCAAGGAAGTAAAAAAAAGGGGGTACTCCCCTCAGGTTGTAGGGATTACAGGAGATGCCGATCCAGCTCTTACAGATTCAATGGAGAAGCTCCAATGGTTCAAGCTCAACCAAGTAGAGGATATAATTAGTTATTTTAAGCAGAATAATATCGATGAAGTGCTTTTTGCAGGAAAGATCGACCATCGGAGAATCTATAAAGAGCAAGGGTTTGATGCCGTTCTTTTCGATATCCTCTCACAAAGTAAGGACAAGGGGCCTACATCTCTGATCAAATTGGCAATAGACTTTCTTTCAAAGAGAGGAATCAAGGTTTTAGATCCCACTCAATTCCTGTCTTCCTTATTTATCGACGAAGGGATTTTGTCAAAAGTGAAACCTTCTCCTCAAGTTGAGAAAGACATAAATTTTGGCTGGGAGAAAGCCAGAGTTCTAGCTGATTTGGATATTGGACAGACACTCGTTTTAAAAGATCAAGCTGTTGTCGCTGTTGAAGGTATGGAGGGAACGGATGCCGCCATCAGACGAGGAGGGCAGCTTGCCGGGCCGGGAACAGTCGTGATTAAGCTCAGCCGGTCGAGCCAGGATCCTCGTATCGATCTGCCTGCTGTTGGCGTCTCTACAGTCCGGGAACTTATTAATGCCGAGTGTGCGGCACTGTGTGTGGAAGCACACCATGTCGCTTTTTTTCAAAAAGAAGAGGCCGTATCTCTAGCTGATGCTGGCGGAGTTGCGGTCGTAGTGCGCAAAGGTGAGTGATCGACCGTGAAACAGGAATGGAGAAAACACAATGGATAAGATTCGAGTTGGTATTATCGGAGTGGGGTACTTGGGTACACAGCATGCCCGTATCCTATCTTATCTGGAAGAAGCCGAATTAAAGGGAGTGGCCGATATCGATTTTAAACAGGCTATGCTGATCGGGAATCGCCACAATGTTAAATATTTTGAGAATTTTGAGGATATGCTGGATGAAATCGATGCAGGAATAGTCTCTACTCCAACTTCAGAACATTTTGCCATTTCTTTAAAGCTGCTGGAAGAGGGGAAATCCGTACTGGTCGAAAAGCCCATAACGGATTCTGTCAGTGACGCCGAACATCTTGTAGCTAAAGCCAAGAAAAGCAGAATCATTCTTCAAGTCGGGCATTTGGAAAGATTTAACCCGGCCGTCGAAGCCATAGAGAAGGAAATCTCCGAACCAAAGTTTATTGAGGTCCAGAGATTGGGTTCCTTTTCGGCGAGGTCTTTAGATATTGATGTTGTCCTTGACCTTATGATTCATGATTTGGATATAATTACGGCCCTGGTTAAAGATGAGGTCAAGATGATCCGTTCTTCTGGAATTCATGTCCTATCAGACAAGATCGATATCGCCAATGCAAGACTGGAATTCAATTCCGGTTGTGTGGCCAATCTGACGGCCAGCCGGGTTCACCAGGGAAAAGTGAGAAAACTGCGGATATTTGAACACAGTTCTTATTACTCTATCGATTATATAGATCAGGAGGTCAAAGTTTTTCCATTAGACGGACCTCAAACGGATATAAGAACCTTAAAGACAAAAAAGGAAGAACCTTTAAAAAAAGAACTCCAGAATTTTTTCAGATGCATTCGTGATGGAAAGATCAGAAAAGTGACAGGTGAAGAAGGGATGAATGCTCTTAAGTTAGCCTATAGTGTCCTGGAAGAAGCGGAGATCTAACTCCTTTCCTTATCTTATTATCTTAATGAGTCGGTCGTACTCAAGAAGTCCGTCATTTTCAAGGAGCATGGCTTTCGTATTTTCTATGCGTTCGGTGGTCAGAGGATGGGTGGAAAGAAATCCCGGCTGAACTTAAGGAACAGGAGCTGGACTCCGATGCTGGCCAATCCGGAATATTTTGCAAATTCCTCACTGACTGCACTGCCTGCGGCTAATCCGAGCTGAACGAGGATCAATTGACTCATTTTGCTGACGCTGTGACGGGCATTCACATGGCCAAGTTCATGCCCGAGAACGACGGCCAGCTCAGCTTCTGAGTTCATCATGGCTAGAATTCCCCGCGTGACATAAATATACCCGCCCGGTGCAGCGAAGGCATTGATCACCGGGGTGTCAAGAACCGCAAAATGGTATGTGAGGTGGGGACGGTGAGTGAAAGGTACAAGTTTGTTTCCGACACGTTCGACATACCCGGTCAAAACAGGATCCTTATACACTCCAAATTGAGAGCGGACCTGTTTATCCGTGTTTTCACCGAGCGCGATTTCTCCCTGTTCTGAAATCAGACTGAGCTCTCTCTTTCCGGTCACAGGGTTTATGGAACATGAACTTGTGAAAATAAAGATTAAACAAAGAACAACACCAAGAAATTTTTTCATTTTTAGAGGACCTCTTTCTATACCTATTTCATCTTGAACCATGAATCCTCCAATCCGGTGTTGAATTCCACGTTGGTTATCTCCATCTTCATGAATTCACTGCCATCCTGGTACGTGACGAGCTTGTGGGCTATGACAATGCCTTCGATATTTTTATAATCGGTGAAAATTGTCTCAACTTCAATTTCTTTGCCGAATTCATTTTTTGATGTGGTTTTTGTTCTATACATGAGGAATGTCTCAGGATCTATGAGGAAACTCGCTTTAAATCCATCAGGGAAATTCTGAGAAAGAACGAAATATTCTTTACCTTCTGAAATTTCTTTTCCGGTTAAGAGGTAGGTAATTCCGAATTTTTTTGGATTCAGAAGAGCCCCGTTTCCCAGGGCACTCCGTACGAAATCTTCAGCCATGACCAGAGGCATTTCTTCCATCAATCCTGTCATGGTATTTGTCATCCAGGCTGTTTCTCCATCAAATGAATGAATGACTACAGCGCCTTGAACAGTGGCATCCATTCGCAGTTTGTTGGGTTCCTTCTGGTATGTTGTGAGGGAACCTCCTAAACCCATCTGTATCATCTCCATATATCCGGTCAGTATCGTGTCTTTGATTTTTTCCAAGGCACTGCGTCCACCCTGAGCATCGATCATTTTTTCGAGAATATCTTCAGTTGATTGAGAAAATATCCAGGATTGGTGAAGTGAGAACAGTCCTATTATCAGGACTAACAGGAATATGGCTTTTTTCATCGTTTTCTCTTTCCCACTCATTATAGTTGAAGTTTGAGTTGATTGGCAAAAAAAAATATGAGATTGTTAAAAACAAAACGGAGACACATTATGGAATTTAAACCCATTAAATATATGGAATGGATGAAGACTAGGGGACCGGCCAAATATGATTTATGTCCCAGCGGCGTATCGAACTTGTCGCTCAAAGAGCTGGGTATAGACTTTGAGGATCTGGAGATTTTTGGAGAAAATTCTTATGGATATCCACCTCTCATTCAAGCGATTGCGAACAGGTATCAAGTCCAAGAGGACAATGTAATGCTTGCCGTCGGAACGTCGCATGCTCTATTTCTGGTTTGTGCCTTGCTTCTCAATGGTGGGGGATGAGGTTCTTGTCGAAAAGCCTGCCTATGAACCTCTTTGGGCTGTTGCAAAGGCTTTTGGTGGGAGGATCATTCGTCTGGATCGAGTATATGAGCAAGGGTATGCATTTAACCTGGATGAACTTGAAAAACATCTGTCTGAAAATGTGAAGTTTATTTTAGTAACAAATCTGCACAATCCAAGTGGAGTGTCTCTTTCCCCTTCAACGTTAAAAGATATGGCGGGGATTGCAAAAAAAAGGGGAGTTTTCTTGGTTGTCGATGAGGTTTATCTCGAATTCCTTGAGGGAAAAGTTGGACAGACTTCTTTTCATCTTGCGGACAATATTATCGTCATCTCCAGTTTGACTAAGGTTTTTGGCCTTGCGGGTTTGCGCTGCGGATGGATTCTTGCTCCTTCTGAGATAGTGGCAAAAATGAAGATACTTCTTGATTACAGCCTCGTGGAAGGCGTATTTATCGGAGAATTGATTTCATCCAAGATGTTTGATCGACTAGCGTCAATTAAACTAGGGAACAAGGAAAGGATCCTTCAAAACACAAACCTCATTAAAGAATTCATCAAGGGAGAGAGTCGTTTATCTTGGATTGAGCCTTCAGGAGGAATCATCTGCTTTCCCCGGGTTGAATCCGGATTATCCGGAGATGATCTGGCTCGGATTCTCCGGGAAGACTTCGATACAGCCATTGTCCCAGGAAGCCTGTTCGAAAGTCCTCAGCACTTTCGTTTAGGAATGGATGTGGAGTCTATTGTTTTGGCCGAAGTGCTGGAGAATATGAAAGAAGTATTAGCAGGCTAACCTGGATAATTCACGAGTCCTATTGACGAAAAGGGATGTTGTATTTCTTCAGTTTATTATAGAGGGTTGTGCGGGAGATATTTAAGATGATGGACGTCTTTCTCAAATTGTTTTCTGTCTTTTTCAAGAGAAACGAGATGTATTCCTTTTCCATTTCATCGAGAGTGGCGAAATCTTTTTGGGAAAAGAAAGGCATTTTAAGCTTTAATTTAGAGTAATCCAGGAGGTCTTTAGGTAAATCAACTAAGTCAATAAAGGTCTTTTTGGTCAAAAGGGATGCTCTTTCCAGGACATTTTCCAGTTCCCTTATGTTTCCCGGCCAATCATACCTCAACAGTAGTTTTTGCACATCCCGAGAAACACCGGATACTCTTTTATCCAACTTAACACTCATTATATTGAGCAAGTGCCTAATCAATAAGGATATGTCTTCGCGTCTTTCTCTTAAAGGAGGAAGATGGATCTCTACTCTGTTGAGTCTGTGATACAAGTCCTGTCTGAATTTGCCGTTTTTGACATTTTCTTTCAGATCA
>JAZFSR010000312.1:0-2766 GCA_036446295.1 Candidatus Aminicenantaceae bacterium | reverse complement strand
GCATTTGATATAAAACAACAACGGTGGGGGGAATGAAAAAATTAGCCTTTCGTTTGGTTTTCATTCAATCCCTTATCTTCTCATCCTTTTTGAATTCATGTAAATCTCCAGTATCGCCAGATACAGATAATGGAAACGGAGTTGAAAAAGTTCAAGTTTTCGCTAACGTAAGTGTTATAGGTACATTTTCTAAGACAAATATTCCTGGAGCAATGTCAATGGTCGTTTAAAAGTGAGCCATTTATGGTCGTGAAAAGTGAGCCACTTTTCCTTTAAAATGGACTCATCATCACGCCCTCCTTTCCATTTTCTGAACAGAACAGAAGCCCTTTTGGGCCTGTCATGAATAATTTTCGTATTTTTCATTATCGGGTCAAAATCCGAAGCTCTCAGAGCCTCTATAATCAACGATCTTAGGTCTCTCCATGTCAAAGCATTTGCCATGAAGGAACGTTATCTTCATATTCCACGACCAAACGGTTTTTTTTAAGATAAGCCATTTATGGTCGCGAAAAGTGAGCCACTTCATGATCGATTCTTTTCCTCTCCGAGCTTTCCGCGAAGCCTATAGCTGCTGCCACGGATATTGATAATCACACTGTGATGCAGCAGACGGTCCAGGAACGCTGTGACTATGATCGGATCATGGAAGAGTTCAGTCCAGTCGGAAAACGCCTTGTTCGAGGTGATAATAGTGCTGGCTTTCTCATAGCGATTGGCAATGAATCTGAAAAACAGGTTGCACTCCTCTCTGTCTACCGGAGTGTACCCGACTTCATCAACGACGACCAATGCTGATTTATGGTAACTTCTACCTCTGCCCGGGCGGCCGGCTTCGTGGTCTTTTTTCATCTTCTTGATGAGATCTTCCATGTTGGTAAAATAAATGCTCATGCCGGCCTGGCAGGCCTTTAGCGCAAGCGAGACCGCAAGATGCGTCTTGCCCACGCCAGGTGGCCCGAGAAAAATCACATTGCCTTTCTCCCCAATAAAGGTCAGATCGAAAAGCGACATGACCTTCTGCCGGTTCAGTTTGGGCTGAAAGGTAAAATCAAACTCGTCAATGCTTTTTATAAAGGGAAGCCCCGATATTTTAAGTGCTGTTTCCACACGGCGCTGCTCTTTGCAGGCTACCTCTTCCTCCAGGAGCTCCTCGAGGAAGGAGAGATAGCTTTTCCCTTCTTTCTCTGAGGTCTTTATGACTTGTCCAAGGATTTCGACCATTCTAGAAAGCTTAAGCCGTGAGAGGCTGGACTGGATGCGGTCGAGGGCTAATGTGCTCATGTCCCCACTCCAGCAGCAGCGTCATAGATATGTGTGGAACGGACCTCAACATCCATATCATAGAGCGGCTTGGAAGGACTGATTGTCGATTTAGCGCGGCCCTTGCTGCGTTTGACATGAGCGTATTTGCGCTTGTTCATCTCTTTATCTTTTCTCAGGGCTTCGTAGAACTTTTTATCCTGAACAAGATGTCCTTTCCCTTCGGGGATTTTATACGTCACTATCAGAGAGTCGTTGTCGAATATCCTCATGTCCTTGTCCTTTACACGAAGGAGGAGCTCTTTTCCGACAAGCGTGTGGGGAACAACATAGTGGTTGCAATCAAAACGGACGATGCAGTCCTTGTTTACCTTTCGGTAGATCCTGTAAGAAGTGTCAAAGGCATTGGGTGGAAGGAGGTTTAAATGAGGCCGCTCTCGTTTAAAACGAAGAGAGACAACCTCATGGGTTGTCCCATGGACACGTTCATCTTTTTTTTCGAGCCAGCTGATAAGGTCTCTGTTGGCCGTAGCGCGGCAGATAAATCCGTAGCCCCGCCAGAACCCTTCCCGGATGAATTTATATGGTCTTTCGACTTTTCCTTTCACCCAAGCTGCAAAGGCAGGGGCCACTTCCGGCTTGAAGCCATAGTGCAGGGCAAAGCCCAGGAGGGTGGAATTAAACTTTTTCTTCCCGGCCGCTTTGCCGATATAGACGTTTTTCATCCGGTCGTAGAGTATCTCATCGGCAACGCCGCCGAAATAGTCAAAAGCGTTGATGTGGCAGTCGAGAAAAGTCGGAAGGTCGCAGCGATCGATGAGCTCTCCGTACATCTTCCGGGAATAGCCAAGTATCATGGTGAAAAGATAAAGGGTCCGGATGGAACCGTCTGCGTTTTCAACCTGGAATGCGCCAAAGTCCACCTGTGCCTGGAAGCCCGGTTCCGTCTCAAAGCGCATGTAGGCGACTCTCTGTCTTTCGGCCTTGATCTTATGCACTTTTCTTTTTACTATCTCATAGCTTCCGGTAAAATCTATATTGCAGAGCCGGTCGTAAATCCAGGTGGCCGTGTATTCCAGATCTTCATTCAGCCAAAATGCGATGTTGTCAGTGAACGGATCCAGAAGGCTCTTCCTTTGGATGGTTTTCCGCTCCTCAGGATATCCCTGATTTTCCATGTACTTCTTTACTGTGTTTCGGCTGATCCCCAGCTTTTTCGCTATTTGCCGCTGAGAAAGCCCTTTCCTTTCCAAAAGCAGTAAGTCCAAAATGGTCTCCTTTTTTTCAAATCGAGCACCTCTCTTATACTGGAATAAAAAATCTCATTATAAATCTTTCTCCCAGCATTTTCACGCCCAAAGTGGCTCACTTTTAAACGACCATAAATGGCTCACTTTAACACGACCATCTACAGTATCGAGGATTTTAGCATGAGAGGCTTCTAGATTCAGGGAGAGGCGTTGCACACCTCATGCAGAAATTGAATTCATCAGGATTAATGGT
>JAZFSR010000311.1:0-6991 GCA_036446295.1 Candidatus Aminicenantaceae bacterium | reverse complement strand
AAGTTGCCCTGGAACCCCCAGTTATGGGAAAATTTATGGGTGTTCTTGCTAAAAAGATGAAGACTGTGGTTTATGTCAGCATCATTGTATTGATTGTGACCGGAGCTGTCATAATGGCCCTCAATCCGTCCGATGCCGGCTATGGTTTTGGGAGCCGTTTGGGCATGGTTCTCATTGTCAAACACTTTCTTGTGGCGCTCATGATTTTTGTTGGCGTGTATATTTCCGAAGGTATCCTACCGAAGATTGCCAAGGCTGCTGCCAAAGGACCTTCTCCGGAAGTTGGGGCGCTGCAGAAAAAGCAGATGAAAATGGCTATGATTAATTTTATCCTCAGTCTCATCATCCTCCTGCTTTCCGGGTACCTTAGGCTCCTGACGTAAATTTGAAAGGCTAGAAGTAGATCCGGAAGGATGTAAAAATCATATCCGGGTAAGTGCCGAATTCTGAACGCAAAAGATAGGGGAGTCCTTCCATCGGACCGAGAATTAGTTCCGGATTTTTTCCAGTCCCTACATAAGCCCCGAGTGATAAGTAGATGTTCTCTGCAACGTTGTACTCGAGCACGGGAGAAAAAACAAAAGAACCGTCACTAATATTATAGATCACCATCCCGATAAAAGGGATCAACGGAGAGAGCTGGTAGGTGATGGCCGTATTGAGATAGTGTTTTCCCATTAGATAAACCGAGCCATCGCTGTAGGCCGATGTGGTGAACAATCCTGAATAATCTTTGGTATTTTTTTTTCCGGCCGAATTAAAATGGTATTCGACAAATCCGTACATTTTGCTTGTGAGATTGTAGTCGAGTCCTATCGATGCCCGCATATAATTTTTTTCATCGGAGATTTTTGTTTTTCGGAAGTACTCGGGTACCACATAGGCTGCCTCCAACCAGAAACCGGCTCCGCCTAGAGCTCGCGTTAGATCAAATCCCACCAGGAGGTGTTTCCGGAAATTTAAGAGAAGAAGAGAAATATCTGTCTGGAGAACATAAATTTTTCCCCTCGCATAGAAGGCGTTGTTGTCGGGATCGAAATGGCTGCCGGCAATAAATCCAAAATCCAGCTCATCCATTTTGCCAACCGGAACCCGGATGCGCAAGGCATCTACGCCCCTCCTTTCTTCGGTGTCCAATTCATTGAACGAGAAAGGAGCGATGACGTCAGTAGGATTGATGATCCGGGCGTTTCCCCAGGCGATGGCCTGCCTGCCTATAAAAATATCGGCAAATTTTGTGTTGATAGTAAAGAAAAACCGGTCAAGGTTGTGGAAGAGGCCAAAACTATCAGCCGTTTCTTCGGGTTTGGGATAAATTCTTGCCTGGAAATCAGAAAAACGGTATTCGAGAGGAGTTAAACCCGCAAACATCGCATTGTCTTCAAAAAGTTTTGCGTCCTGGATTCTTGGGGAAAGATCATAGGCGGCATGAAAGGACAGCCAATCTGCTGCGCGAAAGGCCAGTTTTAAACGGATTCTATTATTGACCGCTCCCATATCCGGTTCATCAAGCTGGGAATCCCCAATTTTGAAGGGAGGTGGATTAAAAAAGATGCTGAAGTTTTTATAGTATCCTTCGAAAGATATTTTTTCTTCGGACCATATGAGTGATGTGATAACAAGAATACATATTAAAATACAGGCGGATTTTTTCATTCCCGGGATTTGTTTTCATCTTTGGCGATCTGACCGTCCACCAGCGTGACAACACGGTCAGCACGCTCCATGACCATCGGGTCATGTGTGGAGAAGAGGAAGGTCATGCCTGTTTTTTTATTCAACTCTCTCATCATGTCGAGCAGTTCGGCGCCTGTCTTTTGGTCCAGGTTAGCGGTGGGTTCATCGGCCAGGATAAGCTCCGGCTTTGAAACCATGGCCCGTGCGATGGCCACCCTCTGTTGCTGTCCTCCGGAGAGTTTGGGAGGGAAGCGCTTTTCATAGCCCTCCATGCCGATGTCTTTCAGGATGTTCATGACGTTGTTATACCTGTCCTCCTTGGTGATTCCCTGGAGGAGCATAATGTATTCGATATTTTCTTTGACGGTCAGAACGGGGATCAGGTTATAGGCTTGGAAGATAAAACCGATGTGATCCCTCCGAAAATCGGACAGCTCTTTTCCATTCATCTCTGTGATCTGCTTGTCGTTGAGCCAAACTTTTCCTGCGGTGGGTGTATCGAGACCCGAAATGAGGTTGAGAAAGGTAGTTTTTCCGGAGCCTGAAGGGCCGACGATGGCAGTGAATTCCCCGCTTTTAACCGTGAAATCAATATTCTTGACCGCATGAACAATATTTCCGTCGGTTTTATAATCTTTTTTTAGTTTTTCGGTGACGATGATGTTTTTTCCGTTTTCCATTATATTCTCCTTCTACATACTCTTTCTAAGTGCATCAGATATAGACATTTTTGAGGCCACAATGGCTGGATAAAATCCGACGAGGACCGTAAAGAGGAACGTGGCCAATGGGTAAATAACAAACTGTCTAATATTAAGGACCGGGTAGAGCATTTCGGTAATTGTCGTGCCGGCAAATTCGATGCCCCTGTAGTCGATGCCGATTTTTTTAAATAAAAAAATCAGTGCCAGCCCTATCACTGTTCCTATAAAAATGCTGACTAATGAGAGAGAGCCTGCTTCGAACAGGACTATTTTTCTCACTCCCCCCGGTCTGGTTCCCACAGCGCGAATCACGCCGAATTCAAAGAGACGTTCGTAGAGCGACATGAATAGAGTGTTGATAATACCGAAGGCAACGATACCGAAAAGAATGGCTCCCAGGATGACCATCGTGATTCCGAGCATCCCGAAAATGAGGTTGAGAGCGGGGAAAATCTCTGTCCAGCTGAGGGCTTCGTTGTCAAACGCCGAATAGCGCTCCCAAAAAGGGCTGTCTTTTTCAAGGGCAAAAGTCATGTCTTTAAATTTGATGGCGATTTCATGAACGCTCGAACCGATCCCCAGCATCTCCTGTGTCTTGGGCAGGCGGGCAAAAGCAAATCCCACATCCATTTCTTTGATGTTGAAATGATAAATGCCGGAGATGCGGAACATTTCCTGGGAGAGATCTCCCGTTTCTGCCTGGGCCACCGTGATGACAATCCTGTCTCCCAGTTCGATTTCGAGCAGTTCGGCCAGTTCACTTCCGATGACAATATCGCGCTCATTCTCCTCCTCAAAATAGGAGCCTTCCTGTATGGCTTCATCGATTTGGGAGAGAAACCGTTCTGACTCCGGATCGATCCCTACTAACATAACGGCGCTGAAGTTTGCCGGTGAGGTTATCATGCCGAAACTCATCGTGCGAGTGGTGAAGTTTTCGACTACGTCTTCGGCTTTGAGGCTGGCGACAACGTCTTCCAGGTTGTTGATGGTCAGCCCCGCTTCTTGCGTCAGGCGGAAGCCATTCCGGTGAATCTGCGCTTCACCCAGGAATGAATCTGTAGCCGAACCGATCATGCTGTCTTTCATCCCGATCATGATGGAGTCAGTGAACATCATCGACGCCAGACCGACGCCTATGGCCAGACCTGCGATGATTGTGCGGCGTTTATTCCGGAAGAGGTTCCGCCAAGCCAGTTTTATGTAGAACCACATCATACTCTCCTAGTGCATCCGCATCGTTTTTGCGGGATCTGTCCTGGCTGCTTTTAGGGCAGGGAAGAATCCGACAAAAATAGCCACAAACACGATTGTGACTGTTGGGATGATGAAACTCCTTAGATTAACGACAGATTTCATCGTTTCGAATTTAATGCCGCCGTATGTGAGGGTTTCCATGCCTTTATAGAATTTTGAGATATTAAATCCATGGGCAGCGAGGTAGGAGTTTGAAAGCAGTCCGAGCCCCGTTCCCAGGATGATGGATATAAGGGCCAAAATAGACACTTCCAGAATAACGAGTTTAACGATCTGTTTGGGTCTTGTTCCCAGGGCCTTGAGTATCCCGTACTCTCTCCGTCTTTCGAGTACGGACATGAGGACAGTATTGAGCACGCCAACCGCCACAATAATAACGATAATAACGAGCATGATCCACATGCCCTCCTGATCGGCCTTCATCGCTGAGTAGAAGGCTTTGGCAAATTCCTGCCAGGTGTGGGAGACCAATATTTCTCCGTCGATCTTTTCAGCGATGAGCCGATTGGTCTTTACCACTTTATTGAGTTTAGTCAATGTGACGGCGATTTCATGCACTCTGCCTTCAAGTGTCAAAAGCTCCTGGGCGTCCTGAAGATGAAGGTAGAAAGCTGTGCGGTCACCGATATCATCTCCGCTGGAAAGAATTCCTACAATTCGATACAGATCCTCCGCGATCGAGCCATCAGAGGCTTGAGAGATAATGACGATCTCATCTTCAACTGCAGCCTTCAGGATTTCAGCAAGCCCTTTACCGAGAATGACCTCGTGTGATGGAATATCTGAAAATGAACGGCCATCTAATATTTTACTGTCAAATTGTGTGGTTTGCCGTTCCTTTTCAGGGTCTATCCCGATAATCTGAACCCCAGCCGTCTTCATTCCAACAGAGACCAATCCGGCCGAAAACAGTCTGGGAGTCCAGGATTCGACGTTTTTGGTAGATTCGAGAATGTCCCCGATTTCAGGGATATTGTTTATGGTCTTGTACAGCGAGGGGCGGTCAAGGTAAGTCTTTTCATGAATCTGAATATGGCCCATTCGGGTCCGGGTGAATTTATCGATGATGTCATTGTAGCTGCCATCAGAAAATCCGATGAACAGGGCGGCCATAAAAAATCCGCCGAGCATGCTCAGTCCCGTTAAAATGGACCGGCGGCGCTGGCGGAAGATATTGCGGAATGCCATCTTTAAAGTGAACATTTTTAGATCCTTTTTCTCAGGTTGCGGAGAGAGAAAACCTCCTCATCGACTTTTTCGTCAAAGGAGGCTTCCAGATAGCGGACGATAGTTTTGTGTCCTTCTTTGTTGGTGGGAATTAGCTCCATGACGGTTGGAATCTCCCGGCCGCTGAAGGTCTTGATGTCTTTATACAGCATCTCTCTCATCAATCTACCCTTCTCATCATAGAATTTCTGCCAGGTAGGCATGAAGTCTCCTTCTCGAACGGAAATGATGATATGTCCCCATACAATGGGCATGTCCTCTTTGGGAATACATTTGACATACAGTTGACCGGCCTCGGGATTTTCGATATGTGTGAGCTCAAAATGGTAGGACTCGATAAACGTAAACTCTTTGACGAGGTCGTCGTTGGTATAATCCGAGCCCATCCAGGAGCTCATCATCATAGAGGGCGGAATTTTCATGACCTTGTTGGTTTTGGGGAGATAGTTCCACATTTCTGTCCCCATACGAAGAGTAGCGATTCCCCGTTCTTTTTTTGGTTCGAGAATGCGGATAAATGTCTTATCCATTCCGGCCGACCAGGTATTCATCTTGAGCGTGCGCTGCCAGTGAGGGGTGCTGATTTCCATTTCGATGACAGCAAAACTCGAAGAACTGCGGTAGAGCTCATCCATTTTCCGCAGGATGTCTTCGACTTTTGTTTTGGCAGTTGACTGAGAAAAAAGAGCAGGGGAGAGTAGAAGCAGGAGTGCTGAAGTAAATTTCAATGCAAGTCTTTTCATGTCGAACTCCTTAATTTTTTATCCCATTCAGGATGATTTCAAACATCGTGTCGAAACTTTCCTCTAATTCGAAGATATGGGGATCGGTAATCCACTGGACCATCTCGCCGTCCATCGCTCCAAGGATGATGGATGCAACAATATGGGTGTTCATGGGTTTGAACTTACCTTTAGCCACCCCTTCATCAAGAATGTCTTTAGTGAATTTTCTGTTGTCGTCGTAGATTTTTTTCAGGCTGAAGGTGGCCGTTTCGTCCTTATTGCGAATGCCCTCGGCCCAGAAATCAAGGACGATTTCCATGTAGTCTTTAAAATCGCTTGAAAATACTTCTTTCCAGGCATCGAAGAGTGATCTGAGTTTTTCGATAGGGTCGGCGTTGAGAGAGATCCGTTTTTTGATGATGTTTTCTGTTTTTTTCATCACGTGAAAAAATGCGTCGATAAAGATCTGGTCCTTACTGTGAAAGTATTCATAGATAGTACCTTTGCCGATTTGTGCGGCCTCGGCAATATCTGTTATTTTTGTGTTGGCGATGCCTCTTTTGGCAAATACGGTAATAGCCGCTTCAAGGATTTTTCCTCTTTTTTCCTTTTTGTCGACTATTTTCGGCAGGTCTTTTTCCTTGTGAGAAAGAGTGATCGAACAATCCCATATTTACATGACTGACTGTTCGGTCAATATAAATAATGCATCTCATACATCTTTGTGCCAAGGATTTTTTAAAACTATTTTAAAAAAGGGATCAGGGTTTTTGGAAATATGCGGCCTGTCCGGCTCATATATTGTGGTTTAGGAACAATTGAGATTATACGTATGATTGGAGAACATTTCCAGATGAAGAAACCCGCAGTTTTTCTAGGGCTTTCATCTCGATCTGCCTGATACGTTCTCTTGTCACATTAAATAAACGCCCAATTTCATCGAGGGTGTGTTCCCGTTCACTGTTCAATCCGAATCTCATTTTCAAGATTCTGTTCTCACGTTCTGAAAGATTTCCTAAGGCTTTTTCAATGTGTTCTTTGAGATTGATATACATGACGGCATCCGGAGGTGAGACGAGGCCTTTCTCTTCGAGGAAATCTCCAAGCTCGGCATCTCCGTCCGTGCCGACAGGTGTTTGGATAGAGACAGCTTCCTGGGTGAGTTTGAGTGTATCCCGAATTTTATCTAGAGGTATTTTCGTCCGTTTGGCGAGTTCCTCATAGGTCGGTTCTTTCCCTTCCTGCTGAACAAGAGAGAGGGATACACGTGTGATTTTGGTGAGGGTTTCATTTAAATGGACAGGAATTCTGATGGTTCTGGACTGGTCTGCGATGGCTCTGGTTACGGCCTGCTTGATCCACCAGTAGGCATAAGTCGAAAACTTGTATCCTCTCCTGTAT
>JAZFSR010000310.1:0-18855 GCA_036446295.1 Candidatus Aminicenantaceae bacterium | reverse complement strand
TGTTCTGGGAGTCCGTTGTGGCCGATCTCTTGTCAGAATGTTATCACCTTTCTCTCCTGGCCCAATATCAAGTGAACATTGTCCTTTCATTTATGCAGTCATTGACCGATCTCAAAGTCGCGGAAGTACGAATAGAAGCAAAAAAACAGGAAGTGTCCGACCTTCTCTCCCAATCCAGAAACAAAAAACAAGATTTAGACAATCAGGAAAGAAAAAACAGAACATTCATCCAGACAATCAATAAAGACAAGAAGACACATCTTAAAACTCTGGATGAACTCAAAGTCAGGGCCGAACAGCTCCAGAAGCTCATCGATCGTTTGATCAAGGAAAAAAGTTCCCTTCCTTTCACAGTCATTCCTCTTTATGAGAAAAAGGGATCGCTCCCATGGCCCATCCAGGGAAATATCATCACAACATTTGGGATTGAACGACACCCGACATTTAGAACCGCCACCCAAAATAACGGCATCGAAATAGCCACGCAAAAAAATTCTGAAATTTTGGCAATCCATCCCGGAAAAGTTGTGTATGCAGACTATTTTCAAGGTTTTTACGGAAACTTGATCATTATTGATCATGGTTTAGCCTATTATTCCATGTACGGGCACTGCACAAGTTTTAAGGTCCGGAAAGGAGATATCGTCCGTGCCGGCCAGCCCATTGCCGTGATTGGAGATACCGGATCTCTAAAAGGGACAGCCCTATACTTCCAGATCAACTTTAAGACCGATCCTTTGAATCCCTTGCAATGGCTGAAAGGAAGATGATACAATTTAATTTCTATTTTAAAAAAAAATGAAAAGAAAAACTATAAGAATTACGCTCCTCTTCCTGCTGGCTGCGAGTTCACTATTCTTCCTTTTTGAAAGTGACATTCTTCCCGGACTATCGACTCAGCGACCCGCAAAGGGAATCCTCTGGATCGTCCAGGAAGTTGTCAATCATATTAAAGATGATTATGTGGATGAACCTGATCCCTCCGGGACAATGGAAGGAGCCTTCAAAGGATTGGTCAATTCACTCGATGAATCCTCAAGCTATCTCACGAAAGATGCCGTTTCCAAACACCAGCAGATGGAGGATGGGAACCTGAAGGATGTCGGAATTATCCTCTACAAAAAATACAGAACCTTTCCTGTGGTGATGGGCGTGCTTGAAAATTCTCCTGCAGAGAAAAAGGGGATTCAAATTGGAGACACCATCAGCGCTCTTGATGGACAATCAACACTGACCATGAGCATGTATGAAGCCAACCTCACACTCAGAGATAAAACAAACAGCCCCATTCGCATCAGGGTCATGCGGGCGAGTGAAAACGAAGAGTTAGAAGTTCAACGAGAGCAGCTATATGATAAACCCTGTTCCTATTTACCTTCAGATGGAACAAGTGGAATATTGAGCATTTACAACTTTAATTCTGCCTGTATCCAGGAGATCAGGACATCCATTCTCCCCCGGCTGAAAACTTCTAGCCAATCCCTCATCATCGATTTAAGAAACAGCCATCAGGGAAATTTTGACGATATGATAAAATTTGTCAACCTTTTCCTCCAGTCGAAAAACGTCGGTTATTTTGAAGACAACAGAGGAAAAAAAGAGGTGCTTTCCACTCCCTCTAAACCGGAATTGGCACATCTTTCTCTTCTCATTTGGACAAATCAGGCGACCATAGGACCCGCCGAGGCTGCAGCCGCAATTCTTAGGGAACATAGACAGGCAAAAATCATCGGCTATCCCACTCCCGGCCTGGTCGCCAAGCATAAGTTTATTCTCTTAGAAGATGGAAGCGGCTTGCTGCTGACTACGGCCATCTTCCATCTTGACGACGATACAATACTCTGGGAAGAAGGCATCGAACCAAATATAAAAATGCAAGGAGCGGATCAAAGCTCTGCTTCATATCTCAAACAGACAAAAAATATTCTCACAAACATCTGATATATGCCGAGGCCCGACTCTCACACAAGCTCTTTCAAAAAGACACGTCTCATCCTTTCCTTAAGCTTCCTGTTTATTGTATTGTGTTCGGCCATTGGGCTCGAATACATTCACTGGAAAAAAGGGAATAAATCCTTCCTCTTCTATCGTTTGGGGACACCTCCCATCCAAGAAGACATTGAGGCTCCGGACCCACTCATTCTCGACAGCTTAACCTCTCTTGAAGAGCCCACCCGTGTTCAGCCAAAGAACAAAGTAGCTCTCCTTGTCGATGATATGGGCTACAGCTTGAAAACTTTAAGAGAGCTAGCGGCTCTGAACCTATCCCTGACGATAGCCATATTACCTTACAGTCCCTGGGCAAAAGAAACGGCACAAATGGCTCTGCAAAATAATATGGAGGTGATTCTTCATCTACCGCTCGAATCCCTAAACGATTTTAATGCGAATGCTGCAACAGAAGGCCTCATCCATTCAGGAATGTCCGAGAAAGATGTTCTGGAAGTGCTGGAAGCAAATCTCACTCAAGTCCCATTTATACGGGGCGTCAACAACCACATGGGTTCGAAAGTCACGGCAGAAAGGGAAACGATGTCGCTTATTCTTGCACGGCTGAAGAAAGACAATCTCTATTTTATTGACAGCGTAACATCCGGAAGCTCCATCGCTTTTAAACTGGCAAGAGAAATGTCTATTGCATCAGCCTACCGGCATGTCTTCCTCGATTCAGAAACGGAAGAGGGATATATCCTGAAGCAGCTCATACAGCTCCTCCGCCAGGCTCAGAACAGAGGGATGGCCGTGGGCATATGTCATCCCTATGATTCCACTCTTAAAGTGCTTTCAGAGAATTTGGAGCTTTTTGCAGAGTACAATTGTGAAGTCGTATTCGCCTCACAAATCGTAGAATAATCTTTATTTAAGGAATCACTGTAAATTTATCCATCAGATAGAAGCTGGCAGCACAAAAGAGGAGCAGGGCGAGAATAATCACAACCGACAGCGTGTGGGATTTTTTTACCCTTTTTTGGACGGCTAGTGCCAGATTCCAAATGGCAAATATCTCCAAGGCGAAGGGGAGAAATCCTAGAAATCCGAAAACGGGCATCTGGAAGACACGCCAAAAATTGAGATACGGAAGGGAGTACTCCCAGTGAGATCCTGCCCAATAATTCCAAAATTCCCAAAGGAATCCAGCCGTCAATCCGGCAAAGATCCAGCTCAAGAAATTTCCCCAGTCTCTCCTTTCCATATCCGCCAGCAGGGTGACGGCCTTCAGTCGATAATTGAGTGGTTCAATGAGGAAATAGAAACCCAGCCAGACCAAAGGAAAGCAAAGATTCGGCCATAGGAGAGCCCCTCCAACACATAAGATTCCAAAAAAAACACTGCCGGACAACAAAAGTCTGGTAGGCCGCACCCGGAAGAGTCTGATCTGTCTTCGTCCAAAATAACCCTGGAATAACAGGGACAGCTCTTTTAAGGCTGGAATGACTGAGGCAAAAGCGAAGAAATATCCCAGCCAGCGTGGGAAAATGTCTTGAGGAAGATCAAAATAAAACCAGTTTTTTAACCTTAGGTTAAATAGCTCAAACAGCAGCCAAACACAGACTGAAATAAAGGCCATGAACAAAAATTTGGATAGACCCTCCGAAAGGGGAGATATCCCTCTGGACCTAAAATTGAGGCTGTCCAGAAATAGGATAAACGACCACCAGGCAACGATATAATACCATGTTTTCATAAAAGGATTGTTGAACATAAGGAGGAGAGTGGCAAAAAGAAACATAAGGATGCCAAAATAAAGATTCCCACGTAATATTCTTTCCTTCATGACTTCAAGTTAACCAAATCGAAACAAAAATGCAAAACTAAACACTTTCCAGCATCCAGACGTTATAAATTATTGGAGACCGTGAAGGTGAATTCCCATCCAATTTCCGATTGCATAAAATCAGTGCATCCATTATATTTATATTGAATCTATTCCTAGGACTAGGAGGAAAGATGAAAAGATATGTTGTCGCGGCTATTTTTTGCGTCATCGCAGTCTTCATGGCTTTCGTTTTTAATAAAACCGGCATGATGAGCACACTCACTCCTGACGAACTCGAGGCGTCCATCGAAGTCATGGATGTGGAGACAAAATGGGTCGATAAATACTATCAGCCCTGGCCGCCAAAACTCACGCTTGTGCCAGCCATTTCTTTTAGAATTAAAAACCTGACCGCTAAGCCGCTGAAGTATGTGAATTTTAATGCGAATTTCCGCTTTTTTGACGACTACGAAAATCTGGGAGATGCTTATTTAGCCGCTATCCGGAATATCCCCGTTGAACCCGGAGATATGAGCGATACAATATTACTCAAAAGTAATTATGGGGTGGAAGGATTGAGTTTAGCATCGTTTGAAAACAACTCCCGCTGGAAGCTCGTGACTGTCAAGCTGTTCGCTCAGTCTAAAGGCTCACAATTTATCACACTTGGAGAATGGGATGTTTCTCGCAAGATTGATTTTAAAGAACCAGAGCCCGTAGGGAAAAAAAATCCGGAAGACAAGAAGGACGATAAAAAATAGCATCGCCGGATAAATGTAAATGACAGGCTTTGTCCCTTCAAAAATTTTTGTGACTAAAGGTGTGGGACAGCATAAAGAAAAGCTGGCCAGTTTTGAACTGGCTTTGAGGCAGGCCGGCATTGCGCCTTTCAACCTTGTTAAAATCTCCAGTATTTTCCCTCCGCACTGTAAACTCATCTCCCGGGAAGAAGGGTTAAAACACCTCAAACCGGGTCAAATCATTTTCCTTGTGATGAGTGAAAATGCTACGGATGAGCCAAAGAGAGTCCTCTCCGCATCCGTAGGTCTGGCCATCCCTAACAATCCCATCCACTATGGGTACATGTCAGAACACCACAGTTTTGGTCAGAATAAAGAAGAAGTAGGCCAGTACGTTGAAGACCTTGCGGCCTACATGCTGGCCACAACTCTAGGTAAAAAATTCGATCTAGATGAGATTTGGAAGGAAGACAAAAGTCTTTACCAGATATCCGAAAACATTATTGTTAAAACAGACAATATCACACAAAATGCTATAGGTGAAAAAAACGTCTGGACCACTGCGTTTGCCGCGGCGATCTGCCTCCCATAAAAATTAATTGGGGACAGTCCCCACTTTTTCGATAAAAAAGTGGGGACTGTCCCCAATTAATTATTTGTAATCTAATGGATTCGGAATAAGAATTTTGATATAGCTTCGCTTCTTGAGCTCCTCGAAATATTTCGCTATCCCTTTTTGATATTTTTCGTTAAAAAGTCCATCCTGTATTAAATCCCGGACTTCCTCAAATGCCTTGATTCGGCTTTCCTTCTTGTCTTCAAGACGCAGCAAATACCAGCCGTTTGGCATCTCGATCCAGGGCGTCAGTTCTCCAGCTTGCAGGCCTTCTACAGCCTGCTCCATGTTGGACAGCATCTGTCCTTTTACAAAACTGCCTAAATCCCCTTGGGCATCCTTTTCCGGTCCCTCCCCATACTGAGCTGCAAGAATCAACATGTCTTCTCCCGCAGCCATCTTCCCATCAATCTCCTGTTTCTTGGCTTGAACGTCTTCTTCACTCTTTTCTTCAGAAGAAACATAGATGGCTCTCAAGGTATATTCTTCAGGTTCTCTGAAATCCTCAAGATGCTGATTGTAAAATCCAACAAGTTCGGAATCATCCACAACAATACTGCGGCCCACTTCGTTGCCGAGGACCATTTGTTGAAGCGTATTTAATTCGAGATTCCTCTTCCAGGCTTCAAAATCAATATTTTCTTGATTCAGCCTTTGAATGAGCTGGTCATAGCTCGTAAATCCATTTTCTTCCATAATGCGATCTATCTGAGCATCGACCTCCTCGGTGGGGTCAGCTCCCATCTTTTTCGCCTCCTGCAGCAAAAGGAGTTCGGTGATCATCGAATCCATCAAACTGTCTTTGAAGGCATCATACTGCTTTGTAAACTCTTCTCCTTGAAATTGTTCTCTTAACATCTTATAGAAATTATCGTTTCTAGCTTTATAATTCGAGAGAGAAATGAACTCATCGTTAACGACTGCAACGATGGCTTCCACGACATCTTGTGTACGGACAAGGACAGCAGCGCACACTAACAGTAAAAAAATTAGTACTATTTTTGTCTTACTCATTTAAATTCCTCTGATAGGGGAAGGATAGATTTTTAGGATAAAACTCCCAGTCCATTTTGTCTTTTAACTCAAGCAAATGCAACGAGACAAACTGTTTGATTTTTTGATCCAAGATTTTCATGCGAATATCTGTTGACACTTTCTCCAAAACTTCAAGTTCAGATTCCAATTTTTTATCCAAACGGAAAATATGGAATCCATAGGCCGATTCAACCACCTGACTGATTTCCCCTTCTTTCAAAGAAAATATAACTCTTTCCATCTCGACAGGGAGCTGACTCATTTCAAAAATTCCCATGTGGCCGCCATTTGCCGCTTCAACCCCTAATGAAACCTCTTTGGCTGTCTTCTGGAAAACCTCTTTAGAAGAATCAGACACTCCATCAAAGACCTCCACAGCTTTTTCTTCCGTGTCTAAGAGAATCTGGCTTACAGAGACTCTCTCCGGCCGCAGAAATTTTCGCTTATTCAAGTCATAATAATTTCTGATTTCATCCTGCTCAACCTCGATATCTTTGACTATTTCGTAAATGTATTTCTCTATCAAAAATCGTTCCATTAGAGATTGTGTTTCCATTTCGTCCAGAGAGCTGTCTTTTTCAGGAAAGGAGTTATTTGACACCTTGGCCAAAACCTGTTTCTGCTCCTGCCATGACACGGATAAATTGCTATTTTTAGCTGCGGCTAAAAGCATTTTATCCTCGATAAAATTGTCGATCAACCGGCTCAGAGAGACAAGGTCTAATGTCTTAAATTCATCTCCGGCAATTATCTGGAGATGTTTTTCGAAATCCGCATTGAAATAAAACACATCCTGCACACGAATGATGATATGAATCCTCTTTTCCGGATCACTCAGATTAAAAGCTTGGGTCCCCTCTGAAGGAGAGCGGTCGCGGCAATTAACGAAAACGAAAAGAGAGAGAGCCACAGTAAGGGACATCAATACCATGCCATTCTTGAACAATTGTAACATTTGTGTTCACGTTCACTCATTATATTACAATAGAGTCAACTCCTTCAAGACAGTAATCGTTTCATTCATAAATTCTGTCTCACTCTCCGCACGAATTTCAAGACTGAGAATCCCCTGTGGAGTAATGGCTCCGGAACGACGGTTCATAAATTCTGTCAGTTGATCCAGGTCGGCTGAAAAAGATGGGAAAAACTTAAAGATAATTTTATGTCCCCCCACGTGTTCAATGCTTTTAATCTTAAGCCCTTGAGAAAGAAATTTTACCTCCCCATACTGCAGCAGATTTCCTACACTTTTAGGAAAAGCCCCAAACCTGTCTTTGACCTCCTCTCTGATCCGATCCAATTCCTCCAGACTTTCGACAGAAGAAATTCTCTTGTATAAATTAAGTCTCATATTCATTTGAGGAAGATATTCTTCAGGAATTTGAATGTCAATCTTCAAATTGATTTCACTCTGGACATGCTCATCATCCTCTCCCTTGAGTTGTTTAACCGTATGCTCCAGAAGATGCATATAGTACTCAAAGCCTACGGCTTCCATATTTCCATGCTGCCGTGATCCGAGAAAATTTCCCGCTCCGCGAATCTCAAGATCCTTAGCGGCCAACCGAAATCCAGAGCCCAGCTCACTGAATTCTTTGAGTGCTTTCAAGCGTTCTTTGGCCAGGAGAGTCAAATCCATAAAAGGCGGGACAAGAAAATAGGCAACGGCTTGGCGGGAAGACCGGCCCACTCGTCCCCGCAGTTGATACAGTTGAGATAATCCGAATTTATCAGCTCTATTGACAAATAGAGTATTGACTAGCGGGATATCTATCCCGTTTTCGATAATAGTCGTAGAGATAAGGACATTGTACTTCATCTGAATAAAATCGATCATCCTTTTCTCCAGAGCGAGCGCCGACATCTGCCCGTGAATCACGACTACTTTAGCCTCCGGTACCCACTTTTCGATCATTTGAGCGATGGAATCGATGTCCATGATCTTGTTATGGATAAAATAAACTTGACCGCCCCGAGCCAACTCCTTTCTTATGCCCATGGTGATCAGCTTGCGGCTGAAAGGCGTGACAGCCGTATGTATGGCCAACCGGTCTTTAGGAGGCGTTTCGATGAGGCTGATGTCTATGATCCCTGAGAGAGACAGATTAAGAGTCCGCGGTATAGGAGTGGCTGTCATCGTCAACACATCTACATTCGTCCGCATCTGCTTAAGTTTTTCCTTATGTTTGACACCAAATCTCTGTTCCTCATCGACAACAAGCAGTCCTAAATCGTGGAATTTAACATCATCGGAGAGGAGTCTGTGTGTGCCGATAACGATGTCGATAAGCCCTTTTTTCAAATCATCCAGAGTTTTTTTCTGCTGCACTTTTGTTTGGAGTCGTGTCAGACTCCCTACTGTAACAGGAAAAAGGATCATTCTGTTTCTGAAAGTCTGAAGATGCTGACTGGCCAAAACTGTCGTTGGACACAGGACCGCCGTTTGTTTACTGTCCATGACAGCTTTGAAAGCCGCCCTGATAGCCAATTCCGTTTTCCCATATCCCACATCACCACAGAGAAGCCTGTCCATGGGAGTTTCTGACTCCATATCCAAAAGGATTTCCTGGATCGCTTTTTTCTGATCCTCCGTTTCTTCATACTCAAAAGTTTTGTCGAATTCAGTCTGCCAGGTCCCGCTTGCACTGAATCCAAATCCTTTGACCGATTTTCTCTTTGCGTAGAGATGCAGTAGCTCCTTGGCCATGGTTTCAATGGCTTTTTTTGTCTTCTCTTTCGTCCTCTCCCAGTTCAAGGTTCCCAGTTTATTAAGGAGAGGTGAGGCCGTACCTAAACTCGAATATTTCTGGACTAAATTTAAATCTTCTACCGGGACAAAAAGTTTATCATCATCTTTGTAAAGTATTTCGATAAATTCCCGATTCTTTTCATCCAACTCCAATTTTATCAGTCCCTTAAAAACGCCAATGCCGTAATCGGTATGGACAATAAAATCTTCCGCTTTCAAATCACGGAATTGAGAGACAAAGGGACGGACCCGAGACCGGCTGACCAATACTTTTTCCTCAGTAAAAATATCCCGTTCGGAAAAGAGGGTCCACTGCAGCGAGGGATAGCTGAAACCTTGTGAAATATTTCCTAAGAGCAGAGAAACGGCTCCATCCAAAGAGAGGCTGAAAGGATCTGACGTTTGCCGGCTGGGAATATCATACTGGGCCAGCAGGCTGGCGAGCTTCCGCTGCACTCCATCACTCGAGAAAAAAACCGATGTCTGTTCTCCCTTCTCCAACCCGTTTTTAAGATACTTGAGAAAAAAGGGGATTTTGTTTTCAAACCGGGTGACGGATTGAAAGGGAAAGTGAAAGTAACAGGTCTTTTTCGCATTTACAGATGGTAAAACACTAAACCGCAAAGCCTCGTGCTCGATCTTTTTCCAGTGATCCAAAAAATACATTTTATCTGGAGGCAGGACCGATATTTTCTGCGTTCTGAGTTCTTTGTACTGGTCTTGATAATCCTGCAGAACCTCCTTCCAGCCGCTCTCTACCTCTTCGCTGTCGTCCATAATGTACACATGATCGTTAAGATAATGCGGGAAAAATCGAAAATGTTCCGATGCCAGCAGGGACAAAGAGTAAAATGACACGGGCATCTCGCCCTTCTTGAGGTCCGCAGCTAATTGGTCCAGATCCTTGCCCTGAAAGTGAAAACTTTCTTTTTTGGCCCTAGTCTCCCAAGAGTCTATAAAACTCGAGGAAGAAAAAGGAAATTCATAGAGAGATGGAATGGTAAGACTATCCACCTTTCTCAAAGACCGCTGCGAAGACAGATCAAATTCCCGCAGGGAGGCCACTTTGTCGCCGCTAAATTCGATTCGGAAAGGATAATCCTGCCAGGGGGAAAAAACATCCACGATCCCTCCCCTCCATGTGAATTCGCCATGTGAGTTGACAACCGATTCACGTGTATATCCGAAATATTTTATCTGTTCAAGAAGACCGTCTCTATCAAAAAGATCTCCTTTGCTGATTTCAAGGAAAAAATTTTTCATATTTTTATGATATGGGAAGGGCCAAAGAAGGGCCGAGGGTTTCGTTAAAATAAGGTGTGGAGGATCATAGAGTATATCATGAAAAAACCTCATCCGCGTCGAGACCGTATCAAGAGCGGGCGGGATGTGTTCATATGGATTATCCAACAGGGGAGGAAGGCAGCTGGCTTTTAATTCTGAGGAAAAAAATGAGAGATAGACCCGGCATTGGTCGGCAAAATTGGAAAGGTTGGAAAACGAAGGCTGGATAAAAACGATCCGTTTTTTTGTCTCAGCCATGAGCATGGCCAGGAAAAAAGGTTTGGCCGAAGGAACAACACCTGTGAGTGTTAATCCTTTTTTCCCCTGATGGATGGCCTCAACAAGCTCTTTAAAGGTATCTGTCTCCCGGAAAAAATTCAAACTCATAACTTTTTATTATACAAAGATAAGGTGAAGGAAAACAGACAACTTTAGTTAAAGTTAGCATCCCCAAGGAAGAAAATATTGACAGATTTACAGATTCCCGATATTATTACTAATATAACATCATAAGGAGCTTCAAATGAAAAAATATTCAGTTCCCAGGACTGCCCACTGTTCAGAGGGCTGCCAGAAAAAATCCTGAATAAGATATAAAACTGTTCACACGCTAGAACTAACGATCAGTTTTTAAGGCCCGTTCATTTGATATCTGGACGGGCTTTTTGTTTTCTCATGAATTTCTCTCGGCCGAAAGCTTGATGATCCGCCCGATGATGTCCGAGCTGGAATGATGGGGAAGATACGGAATGGTGATGACCTCCCCTCCCGCCTGTTCGACTTCCTTTTTCCCTACAACTTCCTCAGGTTTCCAATCTCCTCCCTTAACCAAAACATCCGGCAAAAGAGAGGTGATGATTTCTCTGGGCGTTTCTTCAGAGAACGAGACAAGAAAATCGATATCTGCAATAGCCTCTAAGACTTCCATTCTTTCTTCAAGAGGAAATATGGGACGAGTCGATCCTTTTATTTTTCTGATACTTGAATCATCATTGACCGCAACAATAAGGATGTCCCCCAGTTTTTTTGCCTCATGGAAGAGATGGATATGGCCTCTGTGCAGGATGTCGAAACACCCATTAGTAAAAACTGTCTTTTTTTGATTATCTTTTAAACTCTGCCGGATAGGAACCAAACTTTGAATATCTTGGATTTTCTCCATGGCTCTAATCAAGATAACCGAGGTCTTTAAGCTGCTGTTTGACTTTATCCAAATCTTCCGGCTCCAATTCTTTATTGACAGGAATAGAGGCCAGAGGGTGCTTTTTTTTCCCCCATTGGACCATATTCCAGACTCTCTCGTGGAGATAATAAAACAGAATTTTAGCGATCACCTCCACGCCGATGACTCCCAAAGACAAAAGAATCTCACCCGTGAAAAGATAGACAATGATCCCTGTGGTCAACGTCGCTACAATTCGCCAGCTGACGGTTTTCATCACCGTCCGGGAATGTGTTTCAACCATTGACCTTTTTCCTGATTTTGCCATTTATCTCTCCAAGTCAAGTTTTTCCCCCGTGCGCTTGACACGGATATTGGATGAGAATTTCCAACTGTGATCCGGAAGGAATATCCCCGTACCCTTTTCATGAGAGGAAACAAGGAACGAGTAAAGATTGCGATGGTAATCGAAAGGATATCCGTCCCTTTTATGGACCGCCACATCCAGATAATAGGTCCCGTTGACAAGATTGAGGCGATCGATCTTAAAAGTGACCTGCCCTTTCCCGCTTATAAAAGCCGGCTCTAATTCCTCTAGAATCGTATTGGTCCCATAGCAGCAAATTCCCTGGGAATTGAAAATACCTATTCCGAAGGCAAAATCTTTTATTTCGGAGTAGGCCTCCACTTCCATCTCAATAATCATCCCATCACGCGGAGAAAAGACATGTTTTTCTATCCCATCCAAGTTTTTGGTCACAGATTTTTTTATTTCGATTTCTCTCTTTCCCCATCGATTTTCCCTGCGATTCTCATCATATTTATCTTCTTGTACAGTTTCTTGCTGCCGTATTCGTTTCTCAAAATCCTCTTCCTGTTTATCTGCCACATCCTGGAGATAGGCATCCACAACACGATTCGGTTCGCCGATAGTCTGGATGACTCCTTCTTTAAGCCAGATCACCTTATCGCAGATTTTTCTGACTGATGCCAGATCATGACTGACAAAGAGAATGGTTTTCTTCCTCCGTCGGAAATCATTGATCCGGTCCAAGCACTTGGGAACAAAAGAGGCATCCCCTACGGACAACACTTCATCCACGAGAAGGACATCCGGATTGACATTGATGGCGATCGAAAATCCCAAACGCATATACATTCCCGAGGAATACGTCTTGACAGGAGCTTCTATAAACTCTTCCAGTTCGGCAAACCTCACAATCTCGTCAAACTTTTCGTTGATCTCTCTTTTAGAAAGCCCCAGCATGATCCCATTGATGTAGACATTTTCACGGCCCGTAATCTCCGGGTGGAATCCTGCACCCAGTTCTATGAGGGCCGACACCTTGCCATTGACCGTAATGGTACCTGAGGTTGGTTTCACAATCCCGGTAACTATTTTCAGGAGAGTGCTTTTTCCGGAGCCGTTTTCACCAATGACTCCAAAAGCCGTCCCCTCTTCAACTTTAAAGCTCACCTCTTTTAGGGCCGTTACTAGTTCATCGGGTTTCAACGATTTGAAAAAATCCCTCTTGATCAGGGCACTCTTGAATGTCTTAAAACGATGGCGGGAGGAATACTTCTGATATATTCGGGTCACATTCTGCACCGTGATGGCCGCCACTTAGACCTCCTCCGGAAACGAATCACGAAGCTTGTCAAACACGTAATAACCGATAAAGAGAAAAACGACTGAAACGAGAAAAGTGATACCCAGTTTTTTCCAGCGGATCATTTCCCCGAAGAAAACACTGTTCTGGTACCCCCGCATGATATGTGTCATGGGATTTAAATTCATCCAGAGGTCCAGGATTTTGGAATTCCGCTCGGTTAGAAGTGTCTCGGTGTAAATGATCGGAGTGGCAAAAAACCAGAAAGTCAGCATATTGGTCAAGATATCCTTGATGTCTCTAAAATGAACCGTCAGGGAGGAGACAAGAAAGGAAAAACCAAGCGAAAACACAAACTGGACCAAAATGACCACAGGCAAAAAAAGTAAAAACAAGGTGTACTGTTTGCCCAGGAAAGGGACAAAAATAAGGAGGATGGGGATCCCGAATATAAAATGGACGAAATTACTGATCACAACTACAACAGGGAGAATCTCAACCGGAAACATGACTTTTTTTATCAGATTGCCCTGCACCATCAGCACATTGGCCGATTCTATGGACGACGCAGCAAACCATGTCCAGGGGAGGACTCCACAGAAGAGATAAAGAGCATACTTCCAGGGGCTGTCACCAAAGGCAGGATCTTTTGGGCCAATGATAAGACCAAAAACGATGGTGTAAATGACCATTAAAAGAAAGGGATTCACAAATGACCAGAGGAAACCAAGCACCGTTCCCCTGTAACGGGCCTTGAGTTCACGGCTCACAAGGTTCTGGATGAGAACCCGGTATTTATAGAGGTCTTTGAGATTATTGTAAAGACGAAGCATGGAGTCTCCCTGAAAATATTTCTTGTGTTTCTTGAGAGTATTCCCCCTCCTCGTCATAGAGGACGAGGTCGGGCTGCTGTTTCAAGCTCTGAGAAAGAAAGTCACACTCCACCAGAAAAAGATTGGGGCTGTCTTCTGAGCGCGCATAGACAAGCCGATTGGATTTTATTTTTAACCCGCTCATTTTTACTGCTTCTACCAAATCGTCTTTTCTCCTTGCGGGAAAGATGAAGTAGGCTCTCCCTTTTTTCTTCAGAAAGGCTGAAGTCTTTTGCATTATATCAGAAATCGTACACTTTAACTCGTGTTTGGCAATAGATTTTTCTTTTGAAGGGCTCAAGTGACCCTCAGACCTTTTGTGATAAGGAGGATTAGAAAAAATAATGTCATATTTTTTATCCGGCCGAAACTGCAGAAGGTCCTGTTCAATAACCGTCATCCTTTTTTCAAGATGGTTGAGTTTGACGTTTCTCATTGCCAGATCTGCCAGAGAGGCCTGGACTTCGACAGCCGTGATATGCCTGAAGGGCTTGATACTCAGAAGAAGAGAGATGATGCCGTTCCCTGTGCCTAACTCCAGCAGTTCATCATCTTCGGTCGTTTGAATGAAATCGGCAAGCAGAGGGGCATCCAATGCGAACCTGTATCCTCTGCATTTCTGGAGGACTTGGATGCGTCCGTGATAAAATGCATCAAGGGTTTCATCCTCGGCCTTCATCCGTTTCCTGCCCCTTGTCTTTTAACCGGGTAAAAACTTGAATTCTGTCTGCATAGACCTCCGCATATCCTCCGCTTACTCCGTATGTCCGCTCTTTATCTGAGATTCGATAAGTGATGTCCCCGTCTCCTAACGTCACCAAGAGAGGGGAATGTCCGGGAAGGATCCCCAAACAGCCATCCAAACCAGGCAGACCCACTTCCTGTACTTCTTCATCCACCAGGAGTTGATCGGGAGTGATCACTCTAAGTTTGAGAGAAACAGGCACTCCTTCGCTCATTCGGACTTCAGCTCCTCGGCCTTGGCAATAACATCCTCGATCCCGCCCATCATATAAAACGCCTGTTCGGGCTTGTCATCATGTTGACCCGCAATAATCTCCTTAAAACCCTTAACCGTCTCCCCAATGGTCACATACTTGCCTTCCCGGCCTGTAAATTCTTGGGCCACTTGAAACGGCTGGGAGAGGAACCTCTGTATCTTTCTCGCACGTCCAACGATAAGCTTATCTTCGTCGGACAGCTCTTCAATTCCTAAAATGGTGATGATGTCCTGCAAATCTTTATATCTCTGGAGGATTTCTTTAACATCACGGGCCGTTTGATAGTGTTCGTCTCCAATAATCCTGGGATCTAGAATCCGAGAATAAGAGTCCAAGGGGTCCACAGCCGGATAGATGCCTATCTCTGTAAGAGCTCTGGAGAGGTTGGTTGTCGCATCAAGATGAGCAAAAGTTGTCGCCGGAGCCGGATCGGTAAAATCGTCAGCCGGCACATAAATAGCTTGAACCGAAGTAATGGAGCCCTTCTTCGTCGAAGTGATCCGCTCTTCCAGTTCACCTAGTTCTGTAGCCAAATTCGGCTGATACCCCACGGCCGAGGGCATGCGGCCAAGAAGCGCTGACACTTCGGCGCCAGCCTGGACAAATCTGAAAATGTTGTCTATAAATAACAGGATATCCTGGTTCATCTCGTCACGAAAATATTCGGCGACCGACAGAGCTGTAAGGCCAACCCGGAGTCTCGCTCCCGGAGGCTCGGTCATCTGACCATAGACAAGCGCCGTTTTATTTATAACCCCGGATTCTTTCATCTCCAGCCAGAGATCGTTTCCTTCTCTTGTCCTCTCTCCAATCCCGGCAAACACGGAATAGCCTCCATGCTGCTGTGCAACATTATTTATCAGCTCCATGATGATGACTGTTTTGCCCACGCCGGCACCGCCAAAGAGACCGATTTTTCCTCCCTTGAGAAAGGGCTGCATCAAATCAATGACCTTAATTCCAGTCTCGAACATTTCAAGCTGCGTGCTCTGCTCTTCCAGAGTTGGAGGTTCACGATGAATGGGGTACATTTTTTCGGCTTTTATTGGTCCCAAATGGTCAACGGGTTCACCAATGACATTCATGACCCGCCCAAGCGTGCATTCTCCAACAGGCACCTGGATGGGCCCATCCAAATCCACGGCTTTCATCCCACGAGCCAAGCCGTCTGTAGGATGCATGGACACACAGCGCACTTTATTCTCCCCAAGATGCAGTTCGACTTCAACAATCACATCAATAACTTCACGGCTGTCTTTTTTCTCACCCGTCGAACCCGGGTCAAATTCTTCTGTTTCGTTTGTTATCCGAACGGCATTGTAGATTTCTGGAAGGTCGGTATCTTTAAATTCAATGTCGACTACCGGGCCGATAATCTGAACAACCCTGCCAATATTAATTGTGCGAGTACTTTTATCTTTTGTTTTCTTTTGAGTTTTCATTGGACACTCCTTACTCCTATTTCTTCTCCAAAGC
Organism: Candidatus Aminicenantaceae bacterium; assembly: GCA_036446295.1. Classification (GTDB taxonomy): domain Bacteria; phylum Acidobacteriota; class Aminicenantia; order Aminicenantales; family Aminicenantaceae; genus JAUWVG01. Next base: position 2,553 of record JAZFSR010000310.1, on the reverse strand, counting down.
TTCCACCGCGGATATAATTTCCAGCAGCTCCTTAGTGATTGAGGCCTGCCTCATTTTATTCAAAGCCAATCGCAATTTATCAATGAGTTCTTCGGCGTTCCTTGTAGCGTTATCCATGGCCATCATCCGGGCAGCCTGTTCGGCGGCTTGAGACTCATGGAAAAAGTGCTGGACTTGATCCTCGACATAAAGAGAGAGAAACGCTTCAAGCAGATGGGGTGACTTGGGTTCCAAGTCAGGTTCAGTAGGTTCTTCTTCATAACCATCAGGAGGCTCGAGTGGAAGGAGCTTAGTGATCGTCAACTTCGGAGCCAGGATCGACTTGAACTCATTGTAGGCGACATAGACGGCATCTGTTTGGTTCAAGACATACTGACGCATGAGATTGTGAGCCAACTCCTTCAAATCCTCTTGTGAAAGTTTGTGAATTTGATCCGCATAGGAACGGTCTTTTATGAATGCTTGCTTTTCAAAAAAAGAAACGGCTTTCTTTCCCATTAAAACCAACCGCACTTCAGAGTGAGCCGATTTGTCTTCTAAGAAAGCTAATGTCCTTGAAAGCAGGTTGGAATTGAATGCTCCACACATTCCTTTATCCGAAGTGATAACCAGACAGATGATTGCTTTTTCCTCTCTCTTTTTGAGCAAAGGATGCAGTTCTGGTCCTATCCAGGCGCTCACGTTGGCCATCAAGCCTGAAAAATTATGCCAGTAGGGCCGGCCTTCAAGAACCGTCCGCTGGGCTTTCCGGAACTTGGCCGTAGACACAGACTTCATCGCCTGGGTGATCTGCTGAGTGTTTTTAACACTCTTTATCCGTCTCCGAAGGTCAATGATGGCAGGCATATTATTCTTGCACTTCTTTTTCTTCTTTTTCCTCTACGTCTTCTTTAAACTGCTGATTGAAAGAGGTAAAAGCCTTGCTAATGGCCTGATCCAGGTCGTCATCAATGACTTTTTTGTCTGTAATTTTTTTCAGCAGATCTTGGTGCTCATGGTCAAAATATTCAATTAATTTTTGTTCATATTTTTGAACCTGCGAGACTTCGATCTCATCTAAAAATCCCCTGTTCCCGGCATAAATGACAAGGATTTGGTTTTCGACCGTCATCGGAACGTACTGGTCCTGTTTGAGAATTTCCGTCAACCGCGCCCCCCTTTCCAATTGAGCCTGACTGGCCCTGTCCAGCTCTGTGCCGAACTGAGCAAAAGTGACGAGTTCGCGGTACTGTGCCAGATCGAGTCGAAGTTTTCCCGCGACCTGTTTCATGGCTTTGATCTGTGCGTTACTCCCGACACGAGATACTGAAATACCAATATTAATGGCCGGCCGGACCCCGGCATTAAACAGCTCCGGTTCGAGATAAATTTGACCGTCTGTTATTGAAATCACGTTTGTGGGAATGTATCCTGAAACATCTCCGGCCTGTGTTTCAATAATGGGGAGTGCGGTCAGCGATCCGCCGCCGTGTTCTTCACTGTATTTAGCCGCTCGCTCGAGAAGCCGGGAATGCAGATAGAAGACATCTCCAGGATAAGCTTCTCTCCCGGGGGGCCGGCGAAGAAGAAGAGATATTTCTCGATAGGCCGCGGCATGTTTAGAGAGATCATCATAGACAATAAGGGCATGCTGCCCTCTGTCCCGGAAATATTCACCGATAGCACAACCGCTGTAAGGAGCCAAATACTGAAGAGGAGACGGGTCACTGGCTGAGGCAGAAACCACGATTGTGTAATCCATCGCCCCATAATCCTCGAGGGTCTTAATGCTGTAAGCGACTGTCGAATTCTTCTGACCAATGGCCACATAGATGCATATAACATCCTTCCCTTTTTGATTGATAATAGTATCAAGAGCAATGGCTGTTTTCCCCGTCTGACGGTCACCGATGATAAGCTCCCGCTGCCCTCTTCCAATAGGGATCATGGAATCAATGGCCTTTATCCCCGTCTGCAGTGGTTCTTTGACCGGCATGCGGTCTACAACGCCGGGGGCCATTCTTTCAACAACCATAAAATCATCGCTCTGGATAGGGCCCTTTCCATCAAGGGGAACTCCTAGAGGGTTAACGACTCTCCCTATCATGGAAGGCCCGGAAGGCACCTGAATGATCTTATGCGTACGCTTGACAAGATCTCCCTCTTTTATCAAGTACGATTCACCCAAAAGGACAGCCCCCACACTGTCTTCCTCCAGGTTTAGGGCAAGCCCAAACACATCATGAGGGAATTCCAAAAGTTCGTTATACATAACACGATCGAGACCATATATTTTAGCGATACCATCTCCTACAGACGTGACAGTTCCGACCTCTTTGATGTCGATGTCCGACTCAAATCCCTCGATATGACGCTGAATAATCTTGCTTATCTCATCAGCTTTTATTTCCATTTTAATCTACCTTTCTGAAATTTTTTCTTGAAGTTTTGTCAATGATCCCCTAAGAGAGGCATCATAGATAATGTTTCCTTGTCTGATGGAAACGCCTCCGATTAGATCTGGATTAATTTTATATTTTAAAAACACCGATCTCTTCTCCATCTTCTCCAGCT
>JAZFSR010000309.1:0-2076 GCA_036446295.1 Candidatus Aminicenantaceae bacterium | reverse complement strand
GGACAGACAAGAATCAGGCTCCAAAGCACTCGTGACCTTAAAAAAGGGAGAGAGATCTGTATTTTTGACCGTTCTAAGGGGGAGGTTATATCAATATCCCGGGTAACCAAAAAAAGCATAATCCTCTCTTCTCCTTTGAATTTTTCCTTTCTAAAAGAAAAAACTCAAGTTTTGCTTTTGAAAAAGATATCTCTCTTCCTTGACAAGGACAAACATATTCTCAGGAGAAAGACCAACTCCAGTCCCGCCCAGCCTCTTTTAGAAGATGCGGCCTTATTTGGTTTTAACCTTGAGGAAGCATCCGTCCTGGTGAGACTACAACTTGCGCTCAAGTCAAATAAGGAGAAAAAATATGAAATTACTGTGTTCCCCAAGAATGCGGCTCTGGCCTTTAGACGCTGACCTGAAACAGCAATGGCAGCCCTGCATTGACCAGAAGAGAAAAACAAGAAAAGGCGCTATGACTCTGGTCGCCGTATTTCTTTTTTTTATCTTTTCCACGCTTGGATTAAGCATGCTTTATTTTTCTCAAATCTATCTTAAATTAAGCGCTTATAAAAAAAACTCGACACTCCTCGCTTATGCTTCTGAGAACGGAATAAAGCTTGGCTTCGATTATCTTCTCAACTTGCTTTCTCAGGCAGTTTCTCCCTCCCTTCTTTCCCCCCACGAATCTATTGAACTCAGAGAAGATACAATAAACAAGGGTACAGAAATAGTGGAAAAGCTCCTCGGGTCGCGCCTTCCGTTCCAGAATTCCCAGACCTGGGAACACCTCGGATGGGAAAGCATAACAAATTTTCATTTCGAAAAAATCGAGGAAAAAGAAGATTATTTCCATGCTGCCTACAAAGCGGAGATTTCATCAAAAGGAAAAATAAAAAATTTTAAAGAGACCAGGGAAGCCAGCCTCGAAGCCAGGTTGGGAATTTTCGCCGGCAACCTCCCTCTTCCGTATATCCCGTTACTTGTGGACAAAAAACTTGATCCAGATCATAAAAATGATTTCATGGAAAAGAATAAAATAGACTTTCTCCCTTCAGAAAAGAATCTCATCTCTCCTCAAATAAGCTTCGCTGAAGGAGACCTAATTCCCAAAGATGCAAATTCCCAGGTGCGGAAAGCCCTGAAAATAAAATTCTTTCACCCGCAGAATCTTTCCCACCTCCGCCTTCGGGCTATCCTGGGCCTGGAAGAGACAAGCGAGCCTGTGCCAGACGGAGTTTATTTAATCAAAGACGACATGGGCCTGGGAGGGATTTATGTCCAGGGAGATGTGGAGGAAATGGTCACGGCTATCGAAGAGAACTTCCAGGTTGTATCATTTCTTACCAAGCAGGGCTGCTGGATTCTCAAGTTCAACCCTCAGAAGAGCAAAACGATTTTTTCCACACCCGAGGAAGTCCTTTATTACAATCTTATCCCCCTGGGCATAATCATCGTCAACGGAAAGATCAATTCGCTCGGCGGGGGGATGATGGACCCTTCCGGCCAAGCTGTCCTGGTCACGGAAGAAGAAATCCCTTCAATTCTCAAAGGCGCCAATTTGACCATTATCTCCTCGGATAAAATCACTCTTTCCTCCCACCTTATTCACCAGGGAGTCAAATGGATAGATAAAGTGCCCTATGTTAAAGATTCAAATTCCCAGTTGATTATTTTTGCAACAGGAAAGGATTTCCTGGACAACACTAAAAGAGAGGGAAAAATAATAATTGATAAAGACTCTCCCCAGGAGATAAAAATTCAAGCCTCCTTAACAGCCGCTGATAAGGGGTTTTCCATAGAAGGAAAGGGAAAAACTGTTCATATTCTGGGAAGCCTCCATGCCTCGGATTATTCATCCAACGAAAACAAACTCAAATTCACTTTCGACGAGCGGCTTTTGGAGGAGAGTGATCTTGTCCAGCATGCACCGAAAACAGCCAAGCCTGTTCTTTGCCTTTCTTTTTTTAAACCTGTGGAGTGGAAGGAATTCTAAATGAAAAACAAAAAGATAATCTACTACGAGAATTTGAGAAGAGGATTTTCACTCGTGGAGGCGCTTGCTTCCTTTTTCGTCCTGGGCATCATCCT
>JAZFSR010000308.1:0-5768 GCA_036446295.1 Candidatus Aminicenantaceae bacterium | reverse complement strand
ATTGATCTAAAGATAGAAGACGGTTTTTATAAGGAAATTCTGATGTCTTTAGCTGACATTCAAAAACAATTTTAAATGAAAAAATCCGTCGAATTTTTTTTATTTCTGCTGTTTAAGCTGATTCAAGGGCTTTTTTTTCTTTTCCCCCGGAAATTTTGCCTCGCCCTGGGACGATGGCTGGGATTCTTATTTTACCTTCTCGATAAAAGACACAGACATATTGCGCACGCCAATCTCTCCATGGCTCTGGGAAAAACCCTTTCGCTGAAATCTCTCAAATCTATAGCCAGGAATTCATTTTCCCACTTTGGAGAGGTCATGTTGGATCTCATCAAATTCTCCACACTTAAAGAGCATAAAAAATCCCGACTTATTTCTGTCGACGGAGCAGAACATATCCGGAACGCTCTTCTGGGCAAAAAAGGTGCGCTGCTTTTTACAGCTCACTTTGGCAATTGGGAAATTGCACCTTACGTTGTCTCGCGGCTTGGCGACCTAAAAGTCATGGCAAGACCATTGGACAATATTTTCTTGGAAAAAGAACTTCTCCGGATGAGATTGAATCTGGGTGAAGCGGTCATCTACAAACATAAAGCCGCACGCGAGGTCCTACGATCTCTCCGCGAAAATTCCATGGTTGCCATTCTTATCGATCAGAATGTTCTGGACAGTGAAGCTGTTTTTGTCGATTTCTTTGGAAAAGCAGCCGCGACAACACCCGGTCTGGCCACCTTTTACCTCAGAACCCAGGCCCCCATTATCCCGGTCTTTTCTATTCCCACATCGGCGCACACCTTTCACATTAAAATCCTTCCCCCGGTTAAAGTATCCCTAACGGGCGAACACAAGCAAGATGTATTGAAAATAACCCAGATTTGCACTAAAATTATTGAGAATCAGATTCGGGACAATCCGAAATATTGGCTTTGGTTCCACAACAGATGGAAAACCCGACCACAAAAATAACAACTAGGAGGCCAAAAATAATCAAGGAACACGAAAACAAAAACCCGATGAGGCACAAGAAAAGACTGCCCGACAGCCTAAGACCGGTGAAAATTGTTCTCGACTATCTCGATTTTGCTTCGGGCTCAGCACTTATTTCTACCGGAAAAACAAAAGTTATTGCCACGGCTACAGTCGAAGAGAAAGTTCCGCATTTTTTAAGAGGTACCGGATCAGGTTGGATAACGGCTGAATATGCCATGCTTCCCGGTTCAACTGAAAAAAGGACAGCCAGAGAAAGGCACTTCGGACGGATTTCGGGGCGAACCCAGGAAATCCAGCGCCTCATCGGCAGGTCCCTCAGGACATCCACAGACCTCCATGCCCTGGGCGAAAGAACCATCATTGTCGATTGTGACGTTATCCAGGCTGATGGAGGAACACGGTCGGCATCCATCACAGCCGGCTGTATTGCGCTGGCCAGTGTTCTCAACAATATGCTGGAAAATGATATCCTAAATGAGATGCCTTTGAAGCATCTGGTTGGCGCAACCAGCGTTGGAATCGTCAAGGGGGATCTTTTGCTTGACCTTGACTACCGTGAAGATTCCGGTGCTGATATCGACATGAATGTCGTGATGAATGATCTAGGTCAAATCATCGAAATCCAGGCGACCGCTGAAAAAAAACCTTTTTCAAAAAAAGAGCTCGACAAGCTCCTCGCTCTGGCTGACAAAGGCATAAAGGAATTGATCCAAATCCAGAAGGAGACGTTGAAGGCAAAAAGCCTTCTTTTCATGGCCTACGGTTTAAAGCCAAAAGGAGACGAGGTATGAAACGAGTTTTAGTTACAGGCGGCGCAGGTTTTTTAGGAAGCCATCTCTGTGAATCTCTCCTTGAAAGAGGATTGGAAACGATATGTGTGGACAATTTCTTTTCAGGGAGCAAAGATAACATCCGTCATTTGCTCTCCCACCCTAATTTTGAGCTCATCCGTCAGGACATCATACATCCTCTTTTTGTTGAAGTGGATCAAATCTATCATCTGGCTTGTCCGGCTTCTCCCATACACTACCAATACAATGCCATTAAAACCATAAAGACCAATGTCATGGGAACAATCAACATGCTTGGCCTGGCCAAAAGAACTAAAGCCCGATTCCTCCTTGCCTCAACGTCCGAAGTCTACGGAAATCCGGAAGTCCATCCCCAGCCTGAATCATATTGGGGCCATGTCAATCCCATCGGCCTGCGCAGCTGCTATGATGAGGGCAAACGTGTGGCAGAAACCCTGACCATGGATTATCACCGTCAAAACAATGTGGACATCAAAATCATCCGCATTTTTAACACCTATGGTCCCCACATGGCCCTTCATGACGGACGCGTCGTCAGCAATTTGGTGATTCAGGCATTGAAAAATGAACCGTTGACCATTTACGGAGACGGTATGCAGACAAGGTCTTTCTGTTATGTCTCCGATCTTATCGAAGGATTTATTGCGATCATGCACTCGGAGAATATCCTTGGACCGTTAAACCTGGGAAATCCCGAAGAGCGCACCATCCTTGAACTCGCAGAAATCATCCTCAAGCTTACTCAATCTACGGCTACAATAGAACACAAGCCGTTGCCCTCAGATGATCCAGTCAGGAGATGTCCGGATATCTCTTTGGTTAAAGAAAAAATCAAATGGATGCCTAAAATTGGATTGGAACAAGGGCTGCAAAAAACCATAGATTATTTTCAAGAGAAACTCAAGGTTGAAAAAGGACTATAAGAAATGAAGCTCTCTGTCATCATTCCCGTCTACAACGAAAAAAACACCGTACACAAAATCATCCGGCAGGTCCTGGATGTCAAACTCGATATGGAGAAAGAAATTATCCTCATCGACGATGGCTCCACAGACGGAACGCGGGAGATCCTGGAAAATCTCGAATATCCAAACGTGAAAGTCAAACTCCATGAAAAAAACCAGGGAAAAGGAGCGGCACTGCGGACCGGTTTTTCCCTCGCCACCGGAGATTTTGTCATCATCCAGGATGCAGATTTAGAGTATGATCCCCGGGAATACCCCATCCTCCTCACTCCACTGCTGGATGGACGAGCCGACGCCGTCTATGGATCCCGTTTCCTCGGCGGCCCGCACCGCGTGCTCTTTTTCTGGCATTACATAGGAAATAAAATGCTTACGACTTTATCCAACATCCTGTCCAACCTCAATCTCACGGACATGGAAACCTGCTATAAAGTCTTCCGGAAGGAAACCCTGGACAAGCTCACTCTCAAATCAAAAAGATTTGGAATCGAGCCGGAAATCACCATTAAACTTGCCAGGCAGAAGAGCCGGATCTACGAAGTCCCGATTTCCTACTCGGGAAGAGATTACACCGAAGGGAAAAAAATTGGGTGGAAGGACGGCGTGGCGGCGATCTACCATCTTATCCGCTTCAAATTCTTCGACCGCTCTTAAAAATCTGTATTCCTTTTCCAATTTCATAAAATTCAAAGAATTCTGTAAACTGACTAGAAATCACGCTTTGTCATCTTCTGCTTGAGATGAAGGGGGGACCCCTCCACGGCGCACCTCCGTCCTCGCTCCGATCGCTGCGCGCAGAGATACGCCGCTTCGCCCTCCCTTCATCTCCTTCAAGATAGATCTGCTTGGGAAGGGATTCATCCCTTGGGTAACACCTGCAGCTGAGTCGGATGGACGTCGAGAAGTGTGTCTCCGCCCGGAGCTTCAGCGAGGAATGGAGCCATACCTCGTAAGGGTTCCGTCCGACTCTAAAATAAACATGGAAATACTATGCCAGCTCGTCCCCGTGTACAGATTTCTCCATCATCTTCCCAGAATTCTTTGAATTTCATAATATTTGTGCTGCGTTCAAATCGCTAGAAATGCTTGAATATTGTTGCACTTAAGTATAATATAGCGGTTCCCAAAACTTATTACGTGAGACTAGAGAGAAGAAAGCACTCTTAAAATAAATACAGATAAGATCGTCTTCTCTCAGCCGGGGATCATCCCCAGGAGGTAATCATGGGCATGTTATCTCTCTTTATTCTAATGGGCACAATTCTAGTCGTATTGGGCCTCTTCATTCTTCTATTCGCAAAGCAGTACAGGAAAGTCGGCCCTAATGAAATTCTCATCATTTCAGGCGGAAAAAAAAGAATTCGTATCTCTGCGGATGGCACAAAATCAAAAATCGGCTACAGGTACCGTATCGGCGGAGGCACCTTTGTTTTCCCTTTTATCGAAACCGTCGATACTCTCCCTATGGAAGTGCTGACCTTGAACATAAAAATCCGTGAAGTCTTGACAGCTGTTGGGGTCCCTTTGATGGCAGATGCCGTGGCCCAGATCAAGATTGATTCCTCAGAGCAGGCCATCCACATAGCGGCAGAGCAGTTCCTGGGGATAGGGAAGGAAGGAATCCGAGAGGTGGCCGAATCCATCCTCGAAGGCAAAATGCAGGAAGTGATCGGCACCATGACCATTGAAGAGATATACAAAGGACGGCACGAATTTTCAAATAAGGTCAATCAAGCCGCACAAGCCGATTTTTCCAAAATGGGCCTTGTCATGATGTCCTTTGCTCTTAAGGATATCAGGGACACGCAGGGATATCTCGAGGCCCTGGGAAAACCCAAAATAGCCATAGCCAAAAGAGATGCAGCCATCGCTGAGGCGGAAACGGAAAAAGACGCGGTCATCAAGTCATCAGCCGCACGAAAAGAGGGGGAGATCGCCCGGCTGGCTGCCGAAGCGCTCATCGCAAAGGCACAGTGGGAAAACGAGGCAAAAAAATCTGAATCACAAATTCTTGTCAATGAGAAAAAGGCGAAGGCCGATTACGCCTATGAACTCGAGCGTACTCGACTGAACCAGGAAATCAAGAAAGAAGAATCCAAAGTCAAACTCATAGAAACACAGGAAGCCATCAAAATTGAAGAACTCGAAATCACAAGAAAGGAAAAAGAGCTGAATGCGACTGTTCTTAAACCCGCCGACGCCCGAAAATACCAGATCCGGGCTGAAGCCGAAGCCGAAGAATATCGTATCCAGACCGAAGCCAAAGGAAAGGCCGAAGCCATCAAATTCGAGGGTCATGCGGAAGCGGAAAAAATCAAACAGAAAGGCCTTGCCGAGGCTGAAACCATGCTGAAAAAAGCCCATGCTTGGGAAAAATACAATCAGGCAGCCATCCTCGAAAACTACATTCAAATCCTGCCTGAATTGGCTAAAGCCGTCGCCGAACCTCTTTCGAAAGTGGATAAAATTATTGTTATCGGAGGGGACAAAAGTCTGGGAACAACTAAAATTACGGCACAGGTGGGAGAGGTGTTGGCCCAGCTGCCGGATGTAGTGAAAGCCATAACAGGAGTCGATCTTAACAAGTATCTGAAAGACAAGCTCAATCCTGATAAAAACAAAGACAAAGAATAAGGCAAGTTTCTTTTCTGAAAAGGCAAACCATGGTATCAGATAAAGCAAACAAAATCGGCGTGTCTCCTACTTTTAAAGTCAACGCCAAAGCTTTAGCCATGAAGGCCCAGGGCATTGATATCATCGATCTAAGTGTCGGAGAACCTGACTTCCCCACTCCCGAAAATATAAAAGAGGCCGGTCACAGAGCGATCGAAAACAATTTTACAAAATACACGCAGATCGACGGAATCCCCATATTAAAAGACGCCATTATCAACAGGCTGAAGGAAGATCACGGCCTCTCTTACACTAGAAATAGAATCATTGTATCGACGGGGGCCAAGAGTTCTCTGTATCATCTCATGCAGGCTTTGATTAATGAAGG
>JAZFSR010000307.1:0-6490 GCA_036446295.1 Candidatus Aminicenantaceae bacterium | reverse complement strand
AACATTGAAAAAGCGCTCCGTTTTGTGGAAAACATCGAAGACTCGGGAGGGACAAACATCAACGAGGCCCTCTCTGATGGGTTGGAGATGTTCACAAGCGGAGATAGGCCTTCTTACGTCCTGTTTCTTACAGATGGGCTTCCTACGGTTGGAGTGACAGATACTGCCGCCATCTTGAAAAACATCAGCAGAGCCAATGACGGAAAATCCAGGATATTTGTTTTTGGAGTTGGTTATGATGTCAATACGGAACTTCTTGACAGGATCTCATCCGATAACCGGGGAACTTCTGTTTATGTAAGCGAAAATGACAATCTTGAGGTGGCGATTTCTCAATATTATGAAAAAATGTCTTCTCCGCTCTTATCCGATATCACGGTCAAATTTTCGGGAATCGAAACAAAAGATGTTTATCCGAGAGTTTTACCGGATTTGTTCAAGGGATCACAGCTTCTGATGATCGGCAGGTACAAGGGTGAGGGCCCGGTATCTGTCGAAGTGAAAGGTAACGTGGAAAAAAAGACAAAACATTTCGAGCTAAAAAATTTCATGTTGACCAAAGATGTATCCTTCAATTTCCTTCCTCGTCTCTGGGCCACGCGCCGTATCGGATATCTTTTAGAGGAAATCCGGCTCCAAAGTGCCCAAACAGAGCTCATCGAAGAAGTCAAGAGGCTCGGGATTAAATTCGGGATCGTTACGCCGTACACGTCGTTTCTGGTGACGGAAAAAGAGAGTCGCTTGTTGGATGCGGCGGCCCCTGAAGCCCAGGAAGCATTGGCGGCCAGGAAGACTACAGGTGCCGGAGCGTTCAGGATTGCCAGGGCTACTCAAGCCTTAAAAGCACAGGAACAGGCCGTGCATGTGGAGTCTCAAATGATCAGGTACAAGTCAGACAAAACATTTTATCTCAAAGATGAAGTTTGGGTGGATAGTCTCTATATTGAAGGGGAACCTGCGAAAAAAATAATTTTCGGTTCGGAAGAATATTTCAAACTGCTTTCTGAAAAGCCGGACATTTCCAAATATCTCTCTGTGGCCAGCAATATTCTTATTGTTTTTGAAGGAAACAACTATAGGATTGTCTTAGAGGAGAACTAATGAATTTCTTCAGTCTTTTTTGGGAGTCTTTTTCTTTGACTTTAGATCTCCACAGGAGATCCCACGTGGATTGAAACATTTGTTGCAGGAGATGCATTCTGCCTTTTTAAATCGATCCAAACGGAATTCCCTCACGAGAAAAGGTTGACGGATAAAAGGTCTGCTCATCGATATCATATCGACCCGTCCTTCCAAAATCAGGCTCTCCATATTTGAGAATGTCCTGATTCCTCCCAATCCAAAAACGGGTACTCGGACAGCCTCTTTTATCCGTGATGCAGCATCGACAAAGTATCCCTCATCGTTTTCAGAGCGAAGTCCTTTCCACACGGATCCTTCCCCGGATTCGGCCATTCCTCCACTGACTTCAATGCCGTCGACTCCGATTTTTTCCAGTAGGGTTCCCAATTGGATACTCTCCTCTGTCGTAAGTCCTCCCTTGAGGGAATCAGTGGCATTCATTTTTAAAATGAGAGGGAATTGTTCTCCTGCTGATTTTTTTATACCTTTCACAATTTCCAGGACAATTTTTGCTCTGTTTGTTAAGGATCCTCCATACTCATCGTTTCTTTTATTTGTGTAGGGAGAGACAAACCCGCTTAAAAGATAACCGTGAGCCACGTGCAGCTGCACGCCGTCAAAGCCCGCTTGCTTGGCCCGTACACCTGCCTGGATGAATTGTGTAATGACAGCCTTAATATCTCTGATGGTCATTTCTTTAGGGGTGATTTTAAAAACCGGCTCATAGACTGCCGATGGAGCCAGGGGAGTGCATCCACAGAGTTTTTCTTTTGTCTGCCGGCCGGCATGAGCGATCTGCAAAAAAATCCGGGCAGGGAATTCATGAACAGCCTGAGTAATACGGTTCAGGCCTTCAACCGTACCATCATCATGAACCCCGATCTGGTAGGGACTCGCTTTTCCTGCAGGATGGACGAAGGCGTGTCCGGTGATGATAAGGCCAACCTCTCCTTTCCCTAAATTCCTGTAAAGAGAAATCTGTCTCTCCGTGATGTATCCGTCGTTTGCGGCCAAAAAATCATGTGTGGCCGAGCGAACAAATCGGTTGGGAATTGTGACCGTATTGATTTTTATAGGTGTGAACAAAATGGACTTTTTTTTCATTAAAACATTATAACTTGATTTCGCAAAGATTATCGATAAAAATGGAGAGTCTCTTGAATTGAAAGGAAAGGAGTCATTATGGACCAAGAAAAACTGCTGCTGATTCCAGGGCCATCTCCTGTCCATCCTCGCATCATACACAGCCTTTCGCTTCCGACGGTATCTCATGTGAGCCCGATATTTGTCAGAGAATTGAGGGAAGCATTGGCCAACTTGAAAAAAATTGTGTTTTGTGAGCACGGAGAGCCTTTTATCGTAGCCGGAGCCGGAACCTTGGCGATGGAAATGGCACTTCTCAATACAGCAGAAAAAGGGGAAAGTGTCCTGGTCCTGTCTCAAGGATTCTTTGGCCAGAGAATGGCTGTGATTGCCGAGAGTTTTGGGATCGATTGTGATGTTTTACAAAGTCCATGGGGAAAGGCAGTCTCTCCTGAAGAACTGTCGGATCAGCTCTCCGTGAAGAACTATGCTGTGGTTTCTTCGACTCATGTCGATACAGCCACCGGAGCGGCTGCGCCGGTAAAGGATTATTCCGAGGTACTTAAAGACAGCGACAGCCTTTTTCTTGTCGATGGAGTTTGTGCTACCGGAGGTATCGAAGAGAGGATGACTGACTGGGGAATAGATGTTGTTCTGACGGCCGCTCAAAAATGCTTTGGAGTTCCTCCCGGCCTTGCCGTATTGGTCTTATCTGATAAGGCAATCACAAAAAGGAATCGGATATCGTCAATTCCCGCTTATTACGCCGACCTTCTCCGCTGGCTCCCGATTATGAAGGATCCTTCAAAATATTTCTCAACGCCATGTGTTAACGAGATCAGAGCTTTTAATGAGAGCACAAAGATTATTCTGGAGGAAGGCCTGGATGTGCGTTTTGAACGGCATGAAAAAACAGCCAGGGCCATAAGGGCTGCTTTTACGAGCCTGGGCTTTTCATTTTTCACAGAAGATTCCTTTCTGGCGGATACTCTTTCAGTCGTTTTGTATCCTGACGGAGTAGAGGACAAAGATTTTCGAGGCCGCCTCTCGGAAAACGGTGTGGTTGTTGCCGGAGGACTGGGGGAAGTTGCGGGAAAAGTTTTCAGAATAGGACATATGGGAAATCTGTCTTTGGCCCAGATTTATTTTGCGCTCCAGGCTGTGGAGAATACTTTGTCTTCATTGAATTATTCTTTTGAACCCCAAGCGGCAGTGAATGCAGCCAAGGCTATCTTGGGCGAAGATTAAAAGAGGATGGTAATGCGGGAAAAAGTTTATTTCATCCCGGCAACAGGGGAGGATCATCAGGAAGTTCTTTCAAGGAAAATAGAAACTCTCTATCTTCATCTCGGATTACACGACAAAATCGAAAAAGATATGTTTGTCGCATTAAAAATACATTTTGGGGAAAAGGACAACACAGGCTACATTAAACCACCCTGGCTTTCGGGTTTGATTAAACAGATCAAAAACCGGAAAGCCCGTGTTTTTTTTACAGAAACGAATACGCTGTATGTCGGAAGCCGATCCAACTCTGTCGATCATCTCAAAATGGCAGAAGGGCATGGATTTTCTATGAATAAGACTGGAATCCCTATTGTGATTGCCGATGGGCTTATCGGGCGCGATGATGATGAAATTAAAGTGAATCTTCCCCGGATTGAATCAGCCAAAGTGGGGAGTGCCATTCTGAACTCGGAGATGATGATTTGCCTGAGTCATTTTACAGGACATATCCAAACCGGAATGGCCGCCGCCATAAAGAATTTGGGTATGGGCTGTGCTTCCCGTGCAGGAAAACTCGAACAGCATTCCGATGTTCATGTGAAAGTGAATCAAAAAGTGTGTACAAACTGTTCAATCTGTTTCGATTACTGTCCGGCAGATGCCATTCTTGAAAGAGAGGGAAGTGCGTACATTATCGATGAAAAATGTATTGGCTGTGGAGAATGTCTCGTAGTCTGCAATGTGGGGGCTGTTAAAATGCGTTGGGATGACAACGCGATCCGTGTCCAGGAAAAAATGGCAGAGTATGCCTATGCTGTAAAAAGTGTTTTTGACGGGAAAATTGGATTCATCAATGTCTTAATCATGGTGACAAAAGACTGTGACTGTATGTCTAAAAAGGGGCAGATTATTGCCGATGATGTCGGGATTCTAGCGTCTCTTGATCCTGTGGCCTTGGACAAGGCCTCTATCGATAAAATAATCGCTCGAAGCGGTATTGATGTTTTCAAACAAGCCAACGACAAAGATTGGGCCGTTCAGCTCAAACACGGTGAGGAGATCGGCCTGGGGTGTCAAGATTACGACCTTGTCGAGCTTAAATAGCTGAACTTTCACTCCTCCTGTAAGCGCAAAAAAAAACAAAGTAAGATATGTCGTCAAAAATGACGAATAAAATACAATAAATGCTTGTAAATCGCCATTAATGACGATATAGTGACATTGAAAATAAAATAAATTAAAGGTCAGGCAATGAAAATAGAAAAAAGATTGACAGATGACGCAGTTCTGCAAGAACTGGGGGAGCGTTTACAGGAAAAGCGTATTGAGGAAAAGTTGTCTCAGGCAGATTTAGCAGAGAAAGCCGGAATAGGGAAACGTACAGTTGAGCGGATTGAGTCCGGAGAATCAACCCAGATGTCAAATTTAATCCGGATTCTTCGTGTCCTTAATCTACTGGAAAGGTTTGATGCGGCCATACCGGAAACTGGTACTCGGCCAATGGATTTAATGAAATTAAAAGGAAAATCCCGGCAGCGGGTTTCCCGCAGCAAACAGCCGGCCAAGTCTGAAAAAAAATGGAAATGGGGTGATGAACAATGAGTGTGCTGGCAGAAGTATGGCTTTGGGGAACGCGAATAGGAGCCGCAGTTCTGGAGGAAAATACCGATTATGTTTCTTTCCAATATTCACCTGATTTTATCAAAAGTGAGATTGAGGTAGCTCCTCTGACAATGCCATTAGGGGATCAGGTTTACAGTTTTCCAACATTACCGTTAGTCACTTTTCACGGATTGCCAGGACTGCTTGCAGATTCATTGCCCGACCGTTTTGGAAATGCTTTAATTAATTCTTGGTTAGCATCTCAGGGGCGTACACCGGAATCATTTAATGCTGTAGAAAGGCTTTGTTATACAGGAACCAGAGGTATGGGGGCATTGGAGTTTCATCCTTTAAAGGGGCCAAGAACAAGAACAGCCAAAAAAATTAAGATTGACAAGTTAGTGGAGTTAGTTTCTGACATTCTAACTCATCGGGAGAATTTAAATGTTTCTTTTGAGGACAAGAAGAGGGAAGAGGCATTAAAGGAAATTCTGCTGGTTGGAACTTCTGCCGGAGGAGCACGAGCAAAGGCCGTCATTGCCTGGAATCGAAAAACTAACGAAGTACGTTCTGGGCAAATTAGCGCGGGACCCGGATTCGAATATTGGCTGCTGAAATTTGATGGTGTATCAGGAAACAAAGATAAGGAATTAGAGGATCCCAAAGGTTATGGAGCCATCGAATATGCCTACTATAAAATGGCATTGGATGCCGGAATCGAGATGAGTGAATGTCGTCTATTTGAAGAAAATGGGCGTCGTCATTTTATGACCCGTCGCTATGACCGTACTGATTACGGAAGCAAAATTCATAAACTATCACTTTGTGGGATGGCACACTTAGACTTTAATCAGGCTGGCGCCCACAGTTACGAGCAGGCGATATTCACTGCGCGCCAGTTAAATCTATCCATGACTGCTGTAGAGCAGCTATTCCGAAGAATGACATTTAATATAGTAGCCAGAAATCAAGATGATCATGTAAAGAATATTGAATTTCTGATGGATAAAAACGGAAAATGGTCCCTAGCTCCTGCATTTGACATGACTTACAGTTATCAACCATCCGGGCGTTGGACTTCGAATCACCAAATGACACTAAATGGCAAGCGTGACAACTTTGACCTGGAGGATTTCAAGTCCTGTGCCAAAAAAGCATTAATGAAACGTGGACGTGCAGAAACAATATTAAAGGAAGTCTCTAAAGTTATCTCCTGCTGGAAAGATTATGCTGATAAAGCTAGAGTAGCCGCATCCCAACGAGATAAGATACAGAATGCACTCAGATTAAATATCGGACCATAGTAGAATTATCGACATGTAACCTACATGGTGCACAGTCGTGTTTTTTATGATCTGCTGGGATCCAGACTTCCGCAGTGGGGAAAGCTCAAAAAAGAGCTTGAACCAAGCCTATTGGGCAGTCCCGTGATTCCCTCTAAGTGGAGGAGGAGTGA
>JAZFSR010000306.1:0-2670 GCA_036446295.1 Candidatus Aminicenantaceae bacterium | reverse complement strand
AAAGGCCTTAAAGCCGGGGCCGATGAATATTGTATCAAACCTTTCAAACCTCAAGAAATTTTGAATTTAATCGAAAAAATATTAGAAGAATAGGATTCAAACCTGCGGCCTTCTGACTGGCAGTCAGACGCTCTATCCTGGGAAAACAGGGGTAGGCAGGCCAATTATTAGTCTCATCGTTAGGCAAAAGTAGGCGATTTTATGCATTTCATGTCACGTATGTGTCACCGATTTGGTAACATGGGGATAATTCTAATTTCAATTTGACACATCCTATCTGAATTTATATTATTATACCGAATTAGCGTAGAGGGACGATGAAAAACGAAGGCCCGAAGTGTCAAACAGAGAACACCTCAGATTCTCGTTTTTGTAAGAAGTGTGCAACTTCTCTCCCACATGATGTGGAAATCACAGAATCGTTCACAAAGACCTCAGAGACCCCCACAGAAGAACTCACCACTGGTTCAACATTTGCCAAACGCTACCAGATCATCGAAGAGTTGGGCAAAGGGGGGATGGGACGAGTCTACCGTGTTCTCGACAAAAAACTGAATGAAGAAGTCGCTCTCAAACTTATCAGGCCCGATATCGCAGCGGATAAGAAGACCATCGAGCGATTCAAGAATGAACTCAAACTGGCTCGGAAGATCAGACAAAAAAATGTCGGCAGCATGTATGAGCTTCTTGAAGAACAAAGTGTTCACTTCATCACTATGGAATACATATCAGGGCAAGATCTAAAAGGCTTGATCCGACAGACTGGGCAGTTGACTGTTGGAAAAGCCGTTTCAATTGCCAAACAAATTTGTGATGGACTTGAGGAAGCCCACAGCATGGGAATTGTCCACAGGGACCTTAAACCTAATAACATTATGATAGACAGAGGCGGCAATGCCAGGATCATGGACTTTGGTATTGCTAGAGCTATGAAGGGAAAAAGTATTACAGGTTATGGAGTCATGATTGGGACTCCACAGTACATGTCGCCGGAACAGGTGGAGGGAAAGGAAGTTGATCAGCGATCTGATATTTATTCCTTGGGCATTATTCTCTATGAAATGCTCACAGACCGAGTGCCGTTTGAAGGAGATACAGCCCTAACAGTAGGAGTCAAACAAAGGACCGAGACTCCAAAAGATCCAAAGGATTTCAATGAACAGATTCCGGACAATCTTAACCAATTGATTTTGAAATGCCTTGAGAAGGAAAGAGAAAAACGATACCAGAGTGCAGATGACGTAAGATCTGATTTGGAAAGGCTGGAGCAGGGCCTTCCCTCAACCGATCGAGTCGTCCCCAAGACAAAAACTCATATCTCGAAGGAAATAACGGTTACTTTTGGAAGACGATGGATAATAATTGCCGCATCGTTTGCGATCGTTTTGCTTGCTGTGTTGGCAATAGTATTTTTAACCAAGAAAGAGGGAACTTCTCTCAAAGATAAAAAGATGATCGTCGTATTGCCATTTGAGAATTTAGGCTCTGAAGAAGATGAATACTTTGCTGATGGAATAGCCGATGAGATTTCTAGTCGCTTGGCTTCTCTAGATAATCTTGGGGTTATCTCTCGCTCCAGCACAAAGCGGTATAAAAATACAGAAAAGACAATCAAGGAAATAGGAAAAGAGTTGGGTGTTAATTTCGTGCTTTGGGGGACGGTGCGCTGGAATATGAATCCTAGAGGCAAAGGTCGAGTGCAAGTAACTCCAGAGCTTATCCGAGTTTCTGACGAAATTATCATTTGGTCTAATCGTTATACTCGGGAGATCGAGGATATCTGGTCTGTTCAGTCTGAAATTGCCGAGAAGGTCATCCTCGCTCTGGGTGCCACTTTGTTGGACATGGAAAAGTAAGTCTTGAGAGCCAGGCCGACTGATAACCTTGAAGCCTACCTGGCTAGCCGGAAGGAACATATGGCGCGCCCGGCAAGATTCGAACTTGCGACCTTCTGATTCGTAGTCAGACACTCTATCCAGGCTGAGCTACGGGCGCACCTCATAAGACTGGTAGTCAAGCAAAAATAATATAGCGGATTTGAGTTTTTTTTTCAATAAAAAGGCAGAGGAGAAAAAGATTTTCGAATCAAAAAGGGATCAAAATAATGGAGATATCCCATGGGAGATGGCGATGAGCCGTGGTACAAAGGGAATCGGGAATGTTCACTCCCATCAAATCAACCAAAAGTGTCTCCCAAATTGCATCAAGAGACAGCAGTCAAGACTGCCGATGTGGCTGCTTAAGAGCGGGATTCTGGATTGGCTGGGAGGCCGGCATGCCCGGGATTTTTTCAGGCTGATGAATTCAAAAGATCTCCGGGAGGTCGCAAAAACTCAAGTCATCCATATGGACGAAGCTGAAAGAATAGACTATTCCATCGTACTGACCCTGGATTATAAATTTGCGCATCGAACAGCCGAAAAAAATGAGGACAACTATGTCCAAATCGTCACCGAAACAGCCGAAGCCTGTGCCCATTTCCCCTTCCGGTTTTTCCCTTTTTTTTGTTATGACCCGAGACGAAAAGAAGCCAGAGATCTCCTGGAAAACGCAGTCTCTAATCTAGGTTATGTCGGCATAAAAATGTATCCGGCCATGGGATTCGATCCAAGACCGAACAGAGATACCAGCCTCGACCCGCCTCCGGCAGGTGTCAGCATAAAAGACAAT
>JAZFSR010000305.1:0-2317 GCA_036446295.1 Candidatus Aminicenantaceae bacterium | reverse complement strand
TTCAGAAGTCTTTAATATTGCGGAAAAAATAGGACCAAAAGTCGTCGTGAAGGCTCAGATACATGCCGGCGGGAGAGGAAAAGGCGGAGGAGTCAAACTCGCAGAAAATCCTCATGATGCCGAAAAAATTGCCGGTGAAATACTCGGGATGACGCTCATTACTCATCAGACTGGGCCTGAAGGAAAACTTGTTAAAAAAGTCCTTGTGGAAGAAGCGCTGGATATCGAAAAAGAACTGTACATCGGAATCGTTATCGATAGAGCCCAGGAAGCTCCCGTAGTCATGGCGTCATCTGAAGGAGGCGTTGAGATTGAAAAAGTGGCTGCCGAAACCCCGGAACTAATTTATAAGGAATACATAAATCCCTCGGTAGGGTTCCAAGCCTTTCAAGCAAGGAAGCTCGCCTTTCAATTGGGATTAAAGGGAGACACACTCAAACAGGCGATAAAATTCCTTTTGAACCTATATAAGGCCTTCGAATCCACGGATGCATCCCTGGCCGAAATAAATCCCCTGCTCATCACCAAACAGGGAGACGTTCTCGCCCTGGACGCAAAGATGAACTTTGATGACAATGCTCTTCTTCGCCATCCTGATATCAAGGAAATGCGAGATATGGATGAAGAAGATCGCTTAGAAGCGGAAGCCTCTAAGTTCAATCTGAATTACATCAAACTGGACGGCCAGGTAGGATGTATGGTCAATGGTGCCGGCCTGGCTATGGCCACGATGGATATCATCAAGTACTCAGGAGGAATGCCGGCCAACTTTCTCGACGTGGGCGGCGGAGTTTCCGAAGAAGCCGTAAAGAACGCTTTTAAAATTCTTATTTCGGATGAAGATGTCAAGGCTGCTTTGATTAACATCTTTGGCGGAATAGTCCGGTGTGATCTCGTTGCTAAAGGTATTGTCAATGCCGCGAAAGAACTGGATCTGAAAATTCCGATGGTTGTGAGGCTTGAAGGGACAAACGCTGAGATAGGAAAAAAGATACTGGAAGATTCGGGGCTTTCCTTTTACTCAGCCACAAGCATGAAAGAAGCGGCCGAAAAGGTCGTGCCCCTTGTCCAACAATGAGTAGGAGTTAATCATGAGTATATTAATTGACAAGAATACCAAAGTTGTCGTTCAGGGCATTACAGGAACCGAAGGAACATTCCACACCGAACGGATGCTGGAATACGGAACCAATGTTGTCGCCGGAGTCACCCCTGGGAAAGGAGGTCAGACGCATCTCAATGTTCCGGTATTCAATACGGTCGCTGAAGCCGTAGCTGAAAAGGGCGCTAATGCTTCTGCTATCTTCGTCCCTCCTTATTTTGCAGCCGACGCCATTATGGAATCTGCTGATGCCGGAATCGATCTCGTCGTGAGCATAACAGAGGGTATCCCTACGTTTGACATGATTAAAGTCAAACAGTATATCACCGAAAAAAAATGCCGCCTGATTGGACCTAATACTCCTGGAGTCATATCTCCGGGAAAATGCAAAATTGGAATTATGCCCGGACATATCCACACACAGGGTTCAATCGGGATCATTTCCAGATCCGGAACTCTAACGTATGAAGCTGTCCAGCAGGTCTCTCTGCTGGGATTCGGTCAATCGACGGCTATAGGAATCGGGGGAGATCCAATCGTTGGATTAAAATACATCGATCTCTTAGAACTGTTCAAGACCGACGGAGACACGGAAGCCGTTATCCTTATTGGTGAAATAGGCGGAACAGCAGAAGAAGAAGCTGCGGAATACATTCAAAGGGAATTTCCTAAACCGGTCGTCAGTTTTATCGCCGGACAGACTGCTCCTCCAGGAAGACGGATGGGACATGCAGGAGCTATCATCGCTGGTGGGAAAGGCACCGCCAAGGAAAAAATGGAAGCCTTGGAAGCGGCTGGAGTGCATGTCGCCAAAAGTCCTGCTGATATCGGAAACAAAATCAAAGAAGCTTTAAGCTAATCCTATTGGTTAGAAGATCGGGCTTAGAGAATCCTTCTATAATGACAAAAAAACTCAAGGTTGATTTTCACATCCATACAGCAGAAGATCCGAAAGATTTCATTCCTTACAGCTCTTTTCAACTCATCGACACGGCCAGTCAAAAAGGCTTTGACGTTTTGGCCATTACAAATCATAATGCCGTTTTTTACAATCCCGAATTAGTCAAATACGCTGAAAAAAAAGGAATTCTTTTAATTCCTGGCATGGAGGCAACATTTTCAGATGTGCATGTCCTGATTTTAAATCCGGATTTTCTTATCAATCCTAAAGGCCGCTCTCTCGAAGAATTGTCAGAGATAAAAAATGAAGATAAT
>JAZFSR010000304.1:0-2170 GCA_036446295.1 Candidatus Aminicenantaceae bacterium | reverse complement strand
GTAGATCCCAAAATCTACTCCATCGGAGATCCCACGCCCGATTCTCCTGTTTTTGTGACCACTAATTTCTCTCTGACATATTTCATGGTATCGGGAGAGATCGAAAACTCCGGAATATCGGCCCACCTCGTCATCGCGGATGTCGAAGGACAATCTGTGCTCACTGCATGGGCCGCGGGAAAATTTGTTGGAGAAACCATCGCTAAATTTATCAAAGACATAGGATTGGAAGATAAGGTCAATACTCGTAAAATCGTCATACCGGGTTTTGTCTCTCAGATCAGCGGAGATCTGGAAGAAAGCCTGCCGGGATGGGAGGTCATCGTAG
Source organism: Candidatus Aminicenantaceae bacterium (assembly GCA_036446295.1). Lineage (GTDB taxonomy): Bacteria > Acidobacteriota > Aminicenantia > Aminicenantales > Aminicenantaceae > JAUWVG01. The sequence goes on along the minus strand of JAZFSR010000304.1, from coordinate 1,842 downwards.
GTCCTCAGGAGGCCTCGGACATCCCTTCTTTTGTGAAGAATGTCAATTTAACTTGATATGAAACGATTTAAAGAAATAAATCTAAAACCAATCGGAGGGGACCCCTCCGCGGCGCACCTCCGTCCTCGCTCAGTGAGATACTTACGCTGCGGGCAGAGATACACCGCTTCGCCCATCCTCATTTTTGATATAATTTAGCCATGTCAAACAATAGAAAATACTGTGTCCGGTTCCTCCCGTTCGAGATAGAGGTTGTGGTGGCGGAGGGGGCAAATCTCCTCGATACTATAAGAGAGGCGAACCTTCCCATGAAGACATCCTGTGGGGGAGAAGGGACTTGTGGTGAATGTTATGTCAAAATTTTAAAGGGAACCGTGTCGGAGACCGCCGCTAAAGGTCTTCCCCAAGACATCGCTTCTCAGGGTTTTGTCCTTGCATGCCGGACAAAGATAAAAGAAAGCCTTACTGTTCAACTTCCCCATTTTGAGGAGCTGTCGATCCAAAGTGTGACAGAGTCGGATTATTTTAGCCGGAATAAGGACAACATATCCGGTGTTTTTGAAGTCAATCCTGCGGTGAGAAAAATTTCCCTTAAACTCGATCCTCCGTCACTTGAAAATAATTACAGCGATCTCAAGAGACTTAAGATCAAACTGGATGAAAAACTTGGTTCGGGAGACCGGACATACACTCATTCAGTGCTCCGAAAATTAGCCCGAACCGTTCGGCATGATCCATACACTGTGGATTGTATTCTGTTTTCTGTTGGATTGGAAAATACAATCATCGATGTTGTTCCGAGTGCGGAGAAAGGGAGAGTGCTCGGAATCGCATGCGACATCGGCACTTCGACGATAGCTCTTCACCTGGTCGATCTTACAGACGGGGCTGTCCTCAGCACAGCATCCAGTTACAACCAGCAGATAAAATGCGGTGATGATGTCATTTCCAGGATCAACTACGCACGGAAGCCGGAGCGTCAAAAAGAACTCCATGAGCTTGTCATAAAAACCATCAACCATCTCATTCACAAAGCTACTGAGAGCACACACTTGTCGTCTTCAGACATATATTACGGTTCATTTTCAGGCAACACCACGATGACCCATCTTTTTCTTGACTGTGATCCCCGTTACATCCGCGAGGATCCCTACGTCCCCACATTTAACCAGGTCCCTATTGTTCTCGCTGAAAATTTAGGCCTGGATATGTTTAGTGAAGCCAGGATATTCTGTGCACCTGCAGTGGGAAGCTATGTCGGGGGAGACATCACCGCCGGAATTTTGAGCACCCCTATGCTCACGGCCACCGAGGACATATCCCTTCTTATCGATGCAGGCACGAATGGAGAACTCGTCATCGGGAATAAGGAATGGATGATGACATGCGCCTGTTCGGCAGGTCCTGCTTTTGAAGGCAGTGGGATTCACTGCGGCATGACGGCTTCAGAGGGTGCCATCGAATCTATTAAATTGAACAAAGAAAATGGACCTGAATTCCGGACTATTAAGGACATCAAGCCTAAAGGACTCTGTGGTTCGGGTTTGGTTGATCTGCTGTCGGAACTGTACATAAACGAATTTATTGACCGCAGCGGCAAGTTTATTCCAAAAAAAGCCAATGGACACTTAAAGGATATGGAAGATGGCCTGGCCTTTGTCATTTTACAGGGAAATAAAACATTCTGGGGCCATGATCTGGTCATCACGGAAAACGAAATCGCCTCTCTCATCCGGACGAAGGGTGCTGTCTTTTCAGCCTGCCGGCTGCTCATTAAAAATATAGGTATAGATTTTAGCCAAATCGCCAATGTCTATATTGCCGGAGGATTCGGCCGGCATC
>JAZFSR010000303.1:0-9299 GCA_036446295.1 Candidatus Aminicenantaceae bacterium | reverse complement strand
GATGCCTATCAAGTCAGAGTTCTACGGGAAGCCGGGGCGATTGTGCTGGCCAAATCAAATATGGCGGAGTGGGCATTCAGTCCAATGGTTACCGAAAGTTCTATTGCCGGGACAACGCGGAATCCCTATGATCTTGACCGGGTTCCTGCAGGCTCGAGCGGCGGTACCGCCGCGGCTGTTGCGGCAAGTTTCGGTGTTGCAGGATTGGGAACGGATACCGGTAATTCTATCCGTGGGCCTTCGGCTCATGCGGCGTTGGTTGGAATCCGTTCAACAATGGGCTTGACCAGTCGGGACGGGATCATCCCTCTCTATCTCCGGAATGATATAGGAGGTCCTATGGCACGTTCGGTTGAAGATGCCGTGCGGATTCTTGAGGTCATAGCCGGTTTTGATAAAGCCGATCCTATCACCCAATACAGCGAAGGGAAGATCCCTGATAACTATACCCAGTTTTTGGACAAGGATGGCCTCAGAGGTGCCCGTATCGGAGTTTTTCGGACATTCATTGATACGCCGACAACAGATCCGCAGGTGAAAGGATTGGTTGAAAAGGCCATTCAAGACATGAAATCCCTTGGTGCAGAAATTGTTGATCCTTTTATCATTCCTGAATTTAAAGAGCTGACGAAAGGTCTGTGGTGCGATATGTTCCGGTATGATGTTAATAATTATCTTAAGTCACTTGGGGACCGTGCACCGTATAAAACCTTAGAGGAAATTTTCCAGTCAGGACTGTATGCGCAGTCTGTAGAAAGAAGAATTCAGCGGGCATTAAAAGTTCCTATTCAGGACACTCCTCAATGCAGCGATCTCTATTCGGAACCGCGAAACATCGCTTTCCGTAAAGCCGTCTTGGATGCGATGGAGGCCAACGCTCTCGATGCGATTGTCTATCCAACTTGGGGAAATCCTCCTCGAAAGATTGGGGACCTAAAGAGTCCTGCCGGTGACAACAGCCAGCTGATTCCTCCACACACAGGGCTTCCGGCTTTGACCGTTCCTATGGGCTACACATACTCTCGCCTGCCTGCGGGTTTACAGATAGTCGGAAAACTTTTTGGAGAACCCGATATCATCAGGATCGCGTTTGCGTATGAACAGTTCACCAAACACCGGCGCCCTCCGGAAAAATTCAGGGATTTGAAATAAATTAAAGATAATTAAGGGGACATCATACTTAATTCCCCTGGAATTAAGTATGATGTCCCCTTAATTATTTCCTTTATTTATTACCGGAGGATGATTTCATCGGCAAAAATCCAGCATTTCTCTCCGGCATCGGGATGTCATTCAGGACAGACTCCGATGCTTTTCGCATAAAAGCGGAGATACCGAAAAGATTCATTTGGAAAATTGTAGAGAAATTCTTTGATGAATCCTCCGCTTTTTTTTGGGGAGACATCATTTTCAATCACTTTGATCGTTTCAAAATCTTCGCCATTCTTTGATACGGCGATTTGAATTTCACTGGGCAGAAAAATTCGAGCGCCGGTATTTTGGAGGAAATTCATGGAAATTTGTTTCAATTTGGTCCGGCTGTTTAAATCTATATCAACGGTCATATCCTCTCCTTCAAAACCCTGCCAGCGGCCATCACGAAAATTCTTCGAACCTGTAATACCATCGATGAGTGCGCGTTGACCGCCCGCGGGATATCTTTCGCTGAATGGCGTCAAAAGGTTTATCGTCTTATTGACTCCCCGATGGTACAAAAAGGTTTGTTGTGACATGTCGTCCTTGAGTTTGCCGTCGATGTAGATCCCGGATCGAATGGTCATCGTTCTATCAAAAGTAAACGGGCGTTCAAATATTTGGATTTCCGGAGATGTATGGCTCTCACCGGTTGAGAAAATAATGGGTGTATTGAATTGTTCTGATTCTAGTACGATCCATGTTTTTTGTATTTTTGGATCGTAGAGGGAGAGGATATCCACTTTGTATGAACCTGTACTGTAGTTGACGTTTAAAACATCGAGTCTCTTATAAAACTCATTTAATCTGGCTCTGAAATTTTCCCAGTTTCTCGATTCTCTGGGAGACCACACTACTTCGGATAAGGCTGTCATCCGAGGAACACTCATGTATTCCGCATATTCAGGTGTTTTTATATATTCCGTCCAAACATTTCCTTGGGCTCCTTTGATATGTTTGGATTCTTTCTCCGAGAGTTGTGGGGGTACAGGTTCGAACGCATAGACTTTTTTTAATGTGGTGTAGCCGCCAATAGCCAAAGGCTCTAGCTCCGGATTTGCCTGATAGTAATCGAAATAACAGAAAGAGACCGGTGTCATAATAACATCGTGTCCCAGCCTGGCAGCCTCAATTCCTCCACTCATCCCTCTCCAAGACATGACTGTGGCTTCCGGAGCCAATCCTCCTTCAAGGATTTCATCCCAGCCTATAAGCTTCCGCCCCTTTGATAAAAGGAATTTTTCGATCCTGCGGATGAAGTAACTCTGCAGTTCGTCTTCGTCAGCCAGTCCTTCTTTTTGAATCAGGGCCTGACATTTTTCACAATTTTCCCATTGGATTTTGGGGCACTCGTCTCCGCCGATATGAATATACTCGCTTGGAAAAAGATCGATGACCTCAGAAAGAACGTTTTCTAAAAATTCAAAGACTTTTTCATTTCCCGCACAGTACACGTTCTCTTTGATACCCCAAATTGTGGGCACTTCGAATGGTCCGTCCGTACATGATAGTTCGGGATAAGCTGCAAGGGCCGCTACTGAATGACCCGGCATTTCGATTTCCGGAATGATAGTGATGTAGCGGTCTTTGGCGTACTGGACAATGTCTCTGATCTCCCGCTGAGTGTAGAACCCACCATGCTTCTCGCCGTCAAATTTATGGGGCAAATCCTTGTAGTGACCCACAAGCGTTTCATTTCTGTAGCTGCTGATTTCTGTCAGCTTGGGATACTGTTTGATTTCGATCCTCCAACCTTGGTCTTCGGTAAGGTGCCAGTGGAAGGTATTGAATTTATGTACAGCCAGAAGGTTGATATATTTTTTGATGAAGGGCACGGGAAAAAAATGCCGGCCTACATCCAGGTGCATTCCCCTGTAGGGGAAACGCGGAGTGTCAATGATTTTAATACAGGGCAGTGTCATTTGACTGAATCCGGGAAGATCCTGTCCTGTTTCTAATTCGGGAGGTAAAAGCTGGAGGAGAGTCTGGACACCATAAAAAAGGCCTGCAGGCTTGTAAGCAAACAAGAACATTGAGTTTGGATTGATTTCAAGCTCATACCCTTCATTGCCAAGATGTGAATTTTTAGGAGCTAATTCAATCACCAAAATATTGTCTCGAATGCCCATCTTAGAACCAGCAATTATGGGAACGTCCATTCCCTTTATTTTTCGCAGTTTCTCGGCAAATGAGTTTATTATTTTGCGGACGTCCTCGTTATTCGTTGATGAAAGAATTCGGAATCCAGGGATAATTCTGAATTTTCCCGGTTTTTTATCGATAGAGGCCGGCGCTGGAATGACTGGAATCTGAGGTCTTATCTGAGCAAGTTCAGGTGAGAGTTGAGGTGTGCATGTGCTGCCGGTTGTAAGAATAATCAATCCGAGAGAGAAAATGAAAAAACTTTTCCCTATTAAAAAAAGGGGTTTAAAGGGATTTATCATGCTTCCAAAGCCTCCATAGTTGTTAATTATTCAAATTATCATAGGAGAAGTTGAAGGTCAATTTGCAGACTTTTTGATAGATGGAGAAGAACAATATATAATGACTCAAATGCCAGAATTACGGTGGAAAAAGGCCATCTGCGGGATTTGTCCGGCCGGATGTTGGGTGGAAGTGGCTTTGGATTCAGGAAAGCTGACAGCCATTCGAGCTGATGAAGGAGCTTCCTTGGGAATGATCTGCCGGAGAGGTGAACATGCTCCCGAGATAATCTATTCAAAACATCGCATCAGGTATCCTTTGAAGCGCTCTGGTTCTAAAGGGACATATGAGTTTGAACGGATCAGCTGGAATGAAGCTTATGAAGATATCGCTAAGAATTTACTAAAGATCAGGAAGGAATCCGGGCCGGAGGCTGCGGCTATCTATACGGGACGAGGAGCGTTTGAACTGTCATTATGTGACATGTTCCAGCCTAAAGGCGTGGAGGTATCCTCTGCTTCTAATATTCTGTTTCCCTTTGGATCTCCGAATACTATGGGTGTCGGAGCTCTCTGTTATGTGTCTTTTGCAATGATTGCTCCCCATGTGACTATGGGACGGATGCTCATTAATATGTTTACAGATATCGAAAATGCCGAACTCCTCCTAATCTGGGGAGCCAATCCGGCGACGGACTCTCCGCCTCTGGACATGTTTCGATTGGAGGCTGCCGCACGAAGAGGCGCCAAAGTTGTGGTGGTCGATCCCCGCCGCACAGAAACGGTAAAGCGCACGGATGGCCAGTGGGTGCCCATCCGCCCTGGAACGGATGGAGCTCTGGCATTATCCATGATCTCAGTGATCATCGAGGAAGAACTCTATGATGAGGATTTTGCAGATGTTTGGTGTTCTGGTTTTGACCGGCTGAAATCTTATGTGCAGCATTTTCCTCCTGAAAAGGTTGAGCCTATTACGGGTGTTCCGGCCGAAACGATCAGGAGTCTTGGCCGTATGATTTGTCATGCCAAAGGAGCCTGTCCCGTCATGTATACAGGATTGGAGTATTCCAACAGTGGAATCCAGGCCATCCGTGCGGTTTTGACTCTCTTTGCTCTTGCGGGACAGTTGGATGTTCCTGGAGGGATCGGTTTAGCAATGCAGGATACACATTTCCCCATAAATCGTTCGTGCAATCAGGTCAATCCTGATCTCGACAAGGCAGTGGCCAAGGACAGGTTCCCTATCTACAGTAATTACCGAGGGGAATCCCATGCGAGCGGGCTCATCTCTTCAGTTCTTGAAGACGATCCCTACCGCATTCGGGGATTCATTATTCATGGTGCATCCCTTCTTACATCCTGGCCCCAAAGTGCTGTCTGGCGAAAAACTCTTTCAAACTTGGACTTTTTGGTCTGTATTGACCGTCAGCTCACTGCAGATGCGGCCTATGCAGATATCATACTGCCTGCGACTACGATGTTCGAAATCCAATCTTATATGGTGTACGGGCCCATATTTCGGGTGAGAGAAAAAATCATAGAGCCTGAAGGAGAGTCCCGCAACGATTATCTGATTATGGCCGAGCTGGCCAAGCATCTTGGGTATGGACATCTTTTTCCTCAAACGGAAGACGAGCTTGTGCGCTTTGCATTGGATGGATCGGGATATTCCCTTGAAGATGTAAGAAAAGCCGGAGGCTGGATCAAAAAGCCATCTCCTTTGATGGAATACAAAAAATGGGAAAAGGGAAGTCTAAGACGGGACAGAAAACCAGGCTTTGAGACTCCATCAGGAAAGTTTGAAATCTCGTCGACTGTTTTAGAGGATTATGGATATGAATCCCTGCCGAAATACACAGAAGTTCGAGAGGGGCCTGTTGCAAATCCAAAACTTGCTCGCACGTATCCGTTGGTATTCAATTCAGGCGCACGACCTCAGACCGATTTTCGTTCGCAGCATCATGGAATTGATGGCTTGGTGAAGGATCACCCCGAACCTGTAATCGAAATCAATCCAAAGGATGCCGCATCGAGAGACATTAAGACCGGAGACCTAGTGCAGGTCAGTACATTAAGAGGATCAGTGCCCTTCCGTGCCCGAGTGACAACTGATATCGTTGCAGGGGCTGTCGAATGCAATCAAGGCGGAGGGGGGCCGGTGGGCCCTCAGGCCTGGCAGGAATGGAATGCTAATGAATTGACGGATATGAACAACTTTGATGAAATTTCCGGTTTTCCGGTCTATAAAGCGCTGCTCTGCCAGATTAAAAAAATTGAAGAAGCAACGGAGGATACGAAACATTCTGCCCAAATGCATGTGGAAATGCGAGAACCAAGCCTAGCCGTTCAAGATGTCGAGAATAGCGAAGAAAAAGAGCAGATCTATCTCGACAACAATGCTACCACTCGTGTGGCGGAAGCTGTTCGTGAATCCATGCGGCCCTTCCTTGACGAGGCTCTTGGAAATCCGGCCAGCATCCATCAAGTTGGACGCAGATCCATGGATGCCGTCGAGGAAGCACGCCGGAAAGTTGCCAAACTCATCAATTCCAGGCCAAAGCGGATCGTCTTTACAGGCAGCGGCACGGAGTCTGACAATCTTGCCATTAAGGGTGCAGCCTATGCCTACAGAGAGAAAGGGGATCATATAGTCACCACATCTATCGAACATCCGGCGGTCCTCAGCTCCTGTCAGTTTTTAGAGCGGATGGGCTTTCATGTTACCTATCTTGATGTGGATCAGTATGGATTTGTCAAGCCTGAGCAGCTCAAACAAGCTATCAATGATAGTACGATTCTCGTTTCAATCATGTTGGCCAATAATGTCGTGGGAACCATTCTGCCCATTAAGGATTTGTGTGAAGTTGCGCATGAAAGAGGTGTTTTGTTTCATACGGATGCCGTGCAGGCTGTCGGTAAGATTGGGATTGATATCGATGACCTGGGTGTGGATCTTCTCAGTCTCTCCGGGCATAAATTTCATGGGCCCAAAGGAGTCGGAGCCCTGTATGTCAAAAAAAATGTACACCTTGAGCCTGTCATTCATGGAGGCACGCAGGAAAGCGGATTCCGGGCAGGAACACTCAATGTTCCGGCGATTGTGGGGCTGGGGACGGCGGCGGAACTCGCTTTCCATACTATGCCGGAGTTTGAGAAAACATGTCGGCTCCGTGACAAACTCGAGAAAGGATTTCGGACATTGATTCCCGGCGCTCTTCTTAATGGGCATCGTAAACGCAGGCTTCCCAATACGCTCAATCTGACTCTTCCGGGAATGAGGGGAGAATCTCTTGTTATCGCCATGGACCAGCATGGAATTGAGATGTCCTCAGGTTCTGCGTGTAAGTCCGGGTCAGCCGACCCGACCCATGTTCTCCTGGCCATGGGAAGGAGTGAGGAAGAGGCCCACTGTTCAGTCCGGATGTCCCTCTCGTATGAGATCACTGAAGAGGATATCCAGGCGGTTCTTGATGCCCTTGCTTTGGTTATAGATGAAATGGAAACCACGATTCGTTTCCTTCCTTGCAAATAGACAAAAAATGAGCGCTACCTATCACATTTTGACTCAAAAAGATCTCCATCCGTCGAGTCAATTTGAGCATGATTTCTCTTCAGATGTCCTCATAGGACTTTCTCGAATGCCTAAACAACTGTCCTCAAAATATTTTTATGATGACAGAGGCAGTCAACTGTTTCAGGAGATTATGGAACTTCCCGAGTATTATTTAACGAGCTGCGAATTTGAAATTATTTCTGAACAAAAAGAGAAGATATCGCAGGACATGGCCGGAGAGCCTTTTAATCTTGTTGAATTTGGTGTGGGGGACGGAAGGAAAACAAAAATTTTACTGAACAATTTTCTAAAAAAAGGATTTGAATTTCATTACATTCCCATAGACATATCTGAAGCGGCCATGAAAACTCTCATCAAAAGCATGAACAAGGAATTTCCAACATTAAAAACAGAGGGCATTGTTGCCGAATACTTTGATGGATTAAAATGGCTGAATAACACTGTATACAGGAAAAATTTGGTTCTTTTTCTGGGATCGAACCTCGGGAATTTTGACAAGGCCCATTCCCGTGCCTTCCTCCATAACCTGTGGAACATACTGAACAAAGGGGATAGTGTTGTAATCGGTTTTGATCTCAAAAAGGATATCGACCTGATGCTAAAAGCGTACAATGATTCCCGAGGCGTGACAGCCGAGTTTAACCTGAATTTACTCAGGCGGATAAACCGTGAGCTGGGAGGAAATTTCGACTTAGAGAAATTCCGTTTTTATGCAGGCTATGATGTTTTCTCAGGCGCCATTGAAAGCTATCTGGTCAGCTTGGAACGACAAGAGGTGTTTATCGAAAAGATCGGACAATCCTTTGTTTTTGATTCCTGGGAGTCCATCCATACCGAGTATTCCTACAAATATTTAGAATCGGATATAGAGGAGCTTGCTGCAAGTACCGGTTTTTTGATAAAAAAGCAGCTGTATGATTCCAAAAGATATTTTGTCGATTCTGTGTGGAGTGTGAATAAACAAAATCGGCACGGTTAGCGTTTTGCGTTTAACTAAAATGGATTTGTCCAGTCAATAATGCAAATGTTTATAGAGAGAAGATCATGGAAACCTACAGAGATTTAAAAAAGCTGATTGAGCCAAACTATCCCGGGCTTTTTGACTCCATTCAAAACAAAATCAAGAAGGCCGAAAAAGATTATGAAAAACCCGGGGGGAAAGATCAGGACAGCTTTCTTTGGGAACATTCTGTTTTCGTAGCGGCTGTGGCTCTTAAAATCTGTTTCATCGAGGAAGAGGACCCCTTTCTTCCAGTGATTGCAGCACTTTTTCATGATATCGGAAAATTTGAGGGGGGCCGGTATCATGATAACAATATCCCTGAAGAAAAAACTTCTGCCCGGATTGCCCTAGAAATCATGGCTTCCTTTGGCCTGCAAAAGTCAGATATCGACCTTGTGACCGCCGGATTGACAGCCTTGTATGATAAAGAAATAGAGAATAATTACATTACCGATATCATCCATGATGCTGATTTTTTGTCCAAAACAGGATATCTGGGTGTCGCTAATTTTTTTTTAAAATCGGCCATAAGAGGACAGAATTTATACACATCTCTGTCTAAAAATTTAAGCAGGGAGTTGACATACGCTTCTGTTCTTTCCGGAAATATGAAGACTTTGGCGGGAAAAAAACTGGCTGTAAAAAGATCCAGGGATTTACGGCTTTATTTTGAGGGGCTCATTCAAGAGCTGCGGGATTTGAACATCGTAAGGTTTGAAAAAAGAGAAGAGACTCTGCCCTGTCCACAAAAAACAGGGGAGGACTTAAAATTCGTACTTGTTTTTCCAGAGACCTGTCCTTCCTGTGCAGAAGGGTTGAGGCCGGAATATTCATTCGTTCAGGGAATTAAATGTACGGAACTGTCTGTTTTGATTTCATGCGTGAACTGTCCATCGACAATCAGGATGTCGTTCTGTCTTCCTGAAATCCTCTGACCTAAATAATTCATAAAAAATGTCAAACATCACGTAATACAGTTAATATCAATAGTTACATGAGTTTTTATTCGGTGAACACAAAATAACTTTGTTTTACTATTGTTAAATTCTATAATAATTGACATTTTGGTGGGCTGAAAATATTATACAAGCATATGAAAGACCAG
>JAZFSR010000302.1:0-16861 GCA_036446295.1 Candidatus Aminicenantaceae bacterium | reverse complement strand
CAGCGGTTGGATTCTCGGAGAAGAACTTTTACGGGGAAAATCAGCAATTCTGGAAGTTTCGTATGAAAACGGGACCATTTTGCTCTTCGGATTCAACTTTCACAACAGGGCTCAATCTTATGCAAATTTCAAACTCCTCTTTAACGCCATCCTTTATTAAGCCGTCCACAAAAACCTCAAAGATATACTGCATCACATACAAATGAGGACAAGACAGGCGACCTATCTTTCTTGAAGGAGATGAAGGGAGGGCGAAGCGGTGTATCTCTGCGCGCAACGACGGAGGAGTGAGGACGGAGGTGCGCCGCGGAGGGGTCCCGCCTTCATCTCAAGCAGAACATGGAAATAGGAAGGCTTATGAGGATGAAGGATATTTTGCGTTTTTAAGACATTTTCGCTATCCTATTCTCCGAAGGTAATACATTTTGACGCAAAGGACAAAGCTCAGATGAAGTTTCTCTATTTTGACGCCACTTCCGGCCTCAGCGGAGACATGATTTTAGGTGCTCTTCTGGACTTAGGCGTACCCAAAGCTCTGTTTTTGAAAAAAATGGCAGGACTAAACCTGCCTGTTGACATCCAGATAAAGGAAACAAAGAGATCGTCTCTTCGAGGGCTCAAAATCGATGTTTCCGTCAAGAGAAGCAAAAAAAGCACGGTGCGGAAGTGGAAAGATATAGAGGGCCTCATCGACTCGAGTTCCTTCTCTACTCACATTAAAAAAAAGTCTCTATCTATTTTCAAGAAACTCTTCCAGGCAGAATCGCATGTCCACGGCCACACCTTCAATTCAACTCACCTGCACGAAGCAGGAGCAGACGATGCCATCATTGACATTGTTGGCTGCTGCTTTCTTGCCGACTTTCTTAACATAGACACATTTTATTCCTCACCATTAAATGTCGGTCAAGGATGGGTCAAAACATCACATGGCAGGCTTCCTGTTCCTCCTCCCGCCGTCGCCGAACTCCTCAAGGGCATCCCCGTCTATTCGGCATGGGCCAAAGAAGAACTGGTCACGCCCACAGGAGCAGCCATTGTGGCGACTCTTGTCGAGACATTCATTTCATTCCCCGAAATGAACTATGAAAATATCGGCTATGGAGCCGGAAGCAAAGACTTCCCGGAAATCCCAAACATTCTCCGTGTCTTTCTAGGTAAAAAGGAACTGTTTAAAGTCTCCAAAAGAATCTTCACCATCGAGGCGAACATCGATGACAGTACACCTCAAATACTGGCAGGGTACTTCGAAAGGGCATTTAAATTAGGGGCACTAGACGTCTCTCTCACACCCATTGTTATGAAGAAAAACAGGCTGGCCGCCAAACTGTCAGTTATAGTCGAGGCCGATAAAATAGACTCACTCATTCGTTCGATTTTTGAGGAAACGAGCTCGATTGGAGTCAGGTTCTATCCTGTTGAAAGACGAGTTCTTGAACGCAATTTAACAAAAATAAAAGTACTGGGTGAGGACATTACAGTAAAAACCGCTTATCTTGAGGGGAAGGAAATCCATGCACACCCTGAATATGAGGACTGCAAAAAAGTCGCCAGGAAAAACAAAATACCGCTAAAAACAGTTTATGAGATGGCACAAACAGAATTTATTAGGAGAAAAAGAAAGACTAGATCTAAAAAAGGCTAAAATCTAAGACAAATTTTTTAGCCTGGATAATTCAGTAAGAAAAAAAAAGGAGACTATAGTAAAGTGAATTCAAAAAAAATTGAAGCGGGCATAAAACTTGTTTTAGAAGGAGTGGGAGACGACCCCCAAAGAGCCGGCCTGCAGGGTACTCCTAAAAGAGTGGCCACTATGTTCGCTCAAATTTTTGGCGGAAAGGATGAGGATCCAGCCAAAGAACTGATGCCTATGGACGGCGAGAAACATGATGAAATGGTCTTGATTAAAAATATCCCCCTCTATTCAATGTGCGAACATCACATGCTCCCTTTTGCGGGTGTGGCTCATGTGGCCTATATTCCAAAAGGCGGACGAATAGTCGGCTTAAGTAAGATTGCCAGGGTAGTGGATATATATTCCCGGAGACTTCAGGTGCAGGAACGGCTCACCAAACAAATTGCCGATCTCATTGAGACCCAGTTAAAACCCTTGGGAGTTATGGTTGTCATCGAGGCCGAACACATGTGCATGTCCATGAGAGGAGCCAATAAACCAAAATCTATGACGATCACATCAGCCGTCCGAGGTTCGTTCAGATCGTCGAGTGCCACGCGAGCGGAAGCCATGACTTTAATTAGGGGAGGAGTTGGCGGTGGAAGAGAAATCTAAGAATACTTTTTACATCACGACACCTATCTATTATGTGAACGATATCCCTCACATAGGACATGCCTACACAACCATCATCACAGATGCCATCGCACGCTTCAAAAAACTGGCAGGCTACGATGTCTTTTTTCTCACCGGAACAGATGAACACGGACAAAAAGTAGAAAAATCATCTCAGAAAAAGGGACTCTCCCCCATCGAGCTGGCCGACAAAATGGTGGTTCGCTTCCAGGAACTCTGGAAAGCCCTCAATATATCGTACGACTATTTCATCCGAACCACACAGCCCATCCACGAAAAAGGTGTCCAGAAGATTTTTCAAAAACTAAAAGACAAGGGAGAGATATATAAAGGGACGTATGAAGGGTATTACTGCATTTCTGACGAAAATTTCCTGTCAGAAGACGTTCCTCTGGAAAAAGAAGGCCACAAAATATGCCCGGACTGCGGGAAAAAGTGCAGTCCTGTTTCTGAAGAATGTTATTTTTTTAAACTCTCCGCTTACAAGGATCGTCTTCTCGAATTTTATGCTCAACATCCCGATTTTGTACGGCCCCCCAGCCGGCTAAACGAGGTGATCAGTTTTGTTAATCAAGGACTTAAAGATCTCAGCATCACGCGGACAACAGTGAAATGGGGTATCCAGGTGCCGGATGATCCCGAGCATACGATCTATGTCTGGTTTGACGCCCTGAATAATTATCTGACAGCGATCGGGTATGACTGGAATTTGGAGCTTTATGAAAAATTCTGGCCCGCAGATGCCCATTTCATAGGAAAAGACATTCTTCGTTTCCATGCGATTTATTGGCCGGCTTTTCTTATGGCATCCGGATTTCCCCTTCCAAAGACCGTTTTTGGTCACGGATGGTGGCTCAAAGATGACACGAAAATGTCCAAATCCAAAGGCAATGTCCTCGATCCGCATGTGATCCTAAAAGCATTCGGCCCCGATCCTCTCCGATATTTTCTTCTCAGGGAAATTCCCATCGGTCTGGACGGGAATTTTTCACATGAAGGTTTTCTTCACAGGATTAACTCAGACCTGGCTAATGACCTGGGCAACCTCGTACAGAGAACCCTGACCATGATTTTCAACTATTTTGACGGACACATCGACAGCATGGGTAAAGAACAAAGCGAGGATGAAGCCCTGAGGTTGGAATTTGATTCTTTGAAGGACCGAGTCATAGATCACTACGAAAAATACAATTTAAACAAAGCTCTGGAAGAGATCTGGAGATATTTGAATAGGGTCAATAAATACCTGGCCACACACGAACCCTGGAAAATCGCAAAAGATATCAAACAAAAGGAAAGACTGGGAAGGATTCTCTATCAGGCGGCTGCATCCATTAGGGCCATCTGCCCCCTTCTTTTCCCTGTGATGCCGGAATCCATGGAAAAAATATGGAATCTTCTCGGAGAAGAACACTCCATCGAGGACACCAGATTATCTCAGTTTGACTACCAAGACTTTCGTATCACGGCCAGCATTATTAAACCGGAGCCCCTCTTTCCCAGAGTTAAACTCGAGGATTTCTTAAAGGAGGACAAAATGGAACAAATCTCTTTTGACGATTTCAAGAAAATGGATTTCCGTGTGGGAGAAATCATGAAAGTCGAACGCATCGAAGGAACAGACAAGCTCTTGAAAATTGATGTCAATATCGGAACAGAGACCAGGCAAATGGTGTCCGGAATTGCTGACACATATTCACCGGATGATTTGATCGGCAAAAAAATCGTGGTCATAGTCAACCTTAAACCTGCCGTAATCCGGGGGGTGGAATCGCAGGCCATGCTCCTTGCTGCCGAGGTTTCCGGAAAGGCCGATCTTCCCTTCTTTCTTACTGATATACCTGCCGGATCAAAAGTCCGTTAAAATCCAGATGAGAAGAAGAAAATTCCTTGGCCGCTTCATGGGCGGTCTTGTGGGCTTTCACGCCGGTCTTTCCTCCGGAAAATACCGCTTGAACTTTGACTCTGTTTCAAGTCAGAATAACACCGGATCTGATATCCTGGTCAAAGTTCTTGGAACGGCTCAGGATGGTGGAATTCCTCAAATCGGATGTTACTGTCCAAACTGCCGGCAGGCAAGAAAAGACCCTCGTTCCTCCCGCCTCATTTCCTCTCTCGCCATATTGGACCTGAGGAATAACAAGGCCTATATTATCGATACAACGCCGGATCTGAGAATCCAATACGACATGGTCCACCAACGGTTGGGGAGAGAAAAATCCGGCAGAAAAAATGTCCCTGATGGGGTCCTTCTGACACACGCCCATATCGGGCACTATACAGGATTGATGTTTTACGGATACGAATCGTTATCTACACAAAACCTTCCTGTTTACTGCTCCCGGCAAATGGGGGATTTCCTCTCGAGTAATGGGCCATGGGATCAACTTGTTCACTTGAAGAATATTTCTCTTCAGTATTTTAGTCTCGATAAAAAAGAGAATATCACGGGAAATATTTCTGTAATTCCTTTCCATGTCCCGCACAGAAATGAATATTCAGACACCCTTGGTTTTAAGATTATTGGGCCGAATAAAAGTCTGCTCTACATACCTGATATACAAAGTTGGAGTGGATGGGATCGATCCATCAAAGAAGAAGTCGAAAAAACAGACATCGCAATATTAGACGGGACATTTTTCAGCTCCGCGGAACTTCCAGGGAGAGACCTGACAAAAATCGGCCATCCATTTATCACCACATCCCTCAAAATTTTGAAGAACTCCGTCAAATCAGGGAGAAAAAAAGTCTTTTTTACACACCTCAATCACACCAACCTTGCTCTAAATCCTGAGGGAAAAGAAAGGAGAGCTGTTGTTGAGGCAGGCTGCGGCATCGCCTCTGAAGGGATGGAATTTTTTCTTTAAGGGCAGCGTCACTCCAGGTATTTTTCAAATAAAGAGACTGGAAGAGCCCCTTCCCTGAGGATCCTTACCGTTCCTGTTGAAATATCGACAACCGTGGAAGGCTGAATGCCGGGAGTTAGCCCTCCATCTACAATCAGGTTTATTTTTCCGGAAAAATTTTTACGGACACATTGGGGATCGCAAGTTTCTCCTCTATCGGAGAGATTGGCGCTTGTCGCAGTGATGGGGAAACCGGTGTACCGGACCAGGGCTCTCAGCCAATCATAATCCGAATATCTCACACCAATCGAACCGGAACGGCCAATAAGTATTTCCGGCAGTTTCTTCGAAGCCCGGAACACCAGCGTAAGAAGACCCGGCCAGAATTCATTGGATAGAGATTTAAAAATTGGAGGGATGTCCTCAACAAGTTCTTCTAGTTCACCCAAGTCCGCAATGATCACTGAAAGCGGCTTGAATAAATCCCTCCTTTTCAACAGATAAACTTTCCGGATGGCATCCTCTGAGAAACAGTTGACTCCTAGACCATAAAAAGTGTCGGTGGGATAGGCCATGACTCCATCTTCTTTTAACACAGTTTTTATCAAGTCAAACTTATCCAACTCGACGCGCTCCGTGTCCACCTTAATGATTTCGGTTTTCATGTGTTCATAACCTGCATAAGATTCATTCTCATACTAGAAAGCGTTGCGATAAAAGTCAACTCGGGAGGCTTGCTTCACTGAGGGTAGGCTTGACTCCAAAGCATATCTGGCTTATAAATAGTGTCTTGGTATGTTAAGAAAAGGACAGTTGACCTTTTTTGGAAACAGTCGAACAGTGCTGCTACCCTGTGGATAATTACATAAGACTTGGCATGGTATTTGCATATCTTTCCAGTAGAGGAGAAAAACAATGAAGAAAAGTTTGATTATTTTATTTGCGCTCACCCTGTGTCTGCCCGGATTTATTTTTTCCGATTTAGTAACATTCAAGGTTGGCTATTATATTCCGCACGCCATGAGTGATTTATGGGAGATTGAGTTCGAGAACATGAGCTACACAAAACCCCAGTTCCAGAACACAAATTTTGCCTTTGGCTACGAATATTTTGTTTCCCGTGAATTGAGCGTTATATTAAGTGTGGATGGGTACACAAAAAAGAAATCCGGCATCTATAACGACTATGTGGGAGAGAGTATCGACGGCGATGACTATGCCTTCGATTACGGAACAGGATTTCCTATCAGCCACGTATTTTCTGTCTCAATCACTCCCATTCAGGCATCTATTAAACTCACCCCACTTGGGAGAAAAGGAAAACTCATCCCTTATGTCGGAGGCGGTGTCGGCGCCTACCTATGGACGGTCCGGATTCAAGGGGAAATGATCGATTTTAATGAAGGAGAAGAATTCCTAGATGGGGACGACATCGTCATTGGCTTTCCCGTATATGCTGTCGATGCTCGAGAAGAAAACAAACTCAGCTTCGGATTCCATGTTTTTGGCGGCATCATGCTCCCCATTGCCAACAGGATCAGCGCAGAAGGGGAAGTTAAATACAACAGGTTGTCGGGATCGTTTAAAGACGGATTCATAGGATTCGATCCCTTTGATCTCGGTGGGTTGACCATCAGCATTGGCATGAATTACTGGTTTTAATAAATAATTCAGTCTAGAATTTGTCATAAGATATTATCTCATCCAAACTTTTCCTGCCTCTGTCTTTGGGGACTTCATTTGGGTACCCCAAGGGTGTTAAAGCCAAGACTTTGACATCCTCGGGCACTCCCAGATGAGCTTTTATTTCTTCTTCCCGGAATGAACCAATCCAACATGTACCCAGACCTTCTTCCTCTGCTTTGAGCATAAGATGATCGACCGCGATAGCGACATCCACAGGCCAGGATTTCATATATCGCCCCATCCTGGCATAGGAATTCTCCGGGTAGGCGCAGGCGACAATTAAAATCGGCGCTTCTGCGATAAAATACTGATGCGCCGAAGAAACGGCTAATTTCTCTTTCAATTCATTGTCTTTAACGATGATAAAATGCCAAGGCTGAAGATTTTTTCCGGAAGGGGCAATACGTGCCGCTTCCATCACTCTGAGAAAAACCGCCTCAGGAACAGGGTCCGGCTTAAACTTACGTGTACTTCTCCGTGTCCGCATCACATCTATGATACTCATTTTTCCTCCTGTTTTTCGATGAGGTCAGAATAATAATTAACTTCTGACATCTTATTTCTTTTCCCGAATCCAGAAATTAATATCTTGCATTTTTTTATCAGCTCTCCTCTCACCTGATCTCTCTGCAAAGGGGATAAGTCCATCCGGAAGGCCTTTTCCAGAGCTTTAACACGAAACTCATCCATTCCCCAATATTTGCATGACAGCTGGTCAGAATGGCCCCCTCTCTTGATGATTAGAGGTTTGGTGATCAAATGGATAGGATATCTCAAAGCGGCTCGAATCCCAAAGTCATAATCTTCACAAGCAGGGAGATCTTCATCAAAAATTCCCACCTCTTTAAAAACTGATCGATGGAACAAGGCCGACGAGAGGCTGAGAAGACAGAGGGGAAGGACTTTTTCAAAAATCCATCCCGAATACTTTTGGTGTTTTTTTTTGGGATTCACAAACACCATGTTCCGAATCCAGATTTCTTCCGTGTAACAGATTCTGGTCTGCGGTAAGGAATTCATCAAGCTCATCTGAACATTGATTTTGTCTTTTTTCCATAGGTCATCCGAATCCAAAAATGCCACATAGTCCCCCCGTGATAATTTGATTCCAAGATTTCTTGCCGCACTCACTCCCTTATGATCCTGATAACGGTAGACAATAGGAGAGGAAAAGCCATCCACTACGGCTTTTGTCTGATCCGTGGAACCATCATCGATAACCAGAAGTTCGAATAGGGAGGCTTCCGAGTCACAGGAAAAGTAGTCCTGGTCCAGAACAGATTGGATCGCCTCTTTTAAAAAATCAGCTCGGTTATAGCTGGGAATGATGATGCTTATCATCTCGGGTATTTTAAGGGGAATTTTTTGTTTATGGAAAATGGAATTTGCATTCGACCCCACTGCGTCAGGAATCCGATTTCTCCGGAGAATGCCGCCTCCACATCACTTTTCAGGAGAATGGGATAAAGTTGTTTCCCCACATCAAAAAAATTGAGGAGAAGATGAATAGTGAAAATCCTTTCTCCCCGTGCTTCGATATTTTTGTCCCCATCAATTTGACCTACGTCAACAGGATGTCCGTCCAATTTCAAACTGTACGTAATTTTTTGGACGCGAAGATTAAATCCGTTGCTGTTTTTGAATTTGACATGGAAGTCCAGATCGGCGCCGGCCATGGAGACCGAGTTAGCCTCCAGCGTTACAATTTCGACTTTCGGAGCTTTGAAGACAGGGAATTCTCCGTTAAAGGCTATGGGAAGGCTTCCTCGCTCTCTTTTCCCGTCACTGAAATACAATTCTCCCATCAGATAACAGGACACGGAATCCATCTCGCTGACACCCTCAATAGCTTGGAAAAGATTCTCATAAGTAATTTTCACAGGGATCTTGACCATTGTCGTCACTGACGGCCTAAGTTCCATTCCCACAGAAGGAGCCGTATTGAGCTGCAGATATTCCTCTTCGTTCACAACAAAACGGTATCTATATCTGGTTAAATAATAGGATTTCGATGAAATGTTTTTTATGTTGAGATAGAAGACATAGTTCAATGATGTCGTCGAAAGGTTTTCAACCTGTTTTACTTCAAGAGTAATCAAAAGATCATTATCCAGAGGTCCTGCAAAACCAAAGCAAACAACCATCATCAAGAGAGTTGGAAGACATATATATTTTTTTTTCATTACAGACGAGCCCGGAATCTGAACACTAAGAATACATTTATCCCATCCAAATTTCAACTTTGAGTAAACTGGAGACAGCATGCTCATTTTGTGATTTCAAGAGCGAGTTCTGTAAAGTGATTATAAATCACGCTTCGTTTTTCCCAGCGAGAAAAACTTGCTCGACTTTCCGTCCTCGCTCTCCTCCAAGGGAGGAACCATGCCCGCTCGTCCTTCAAACGGATTTCTCCATCATCTTCCCAGAACTCTAAATAAAACCACAAAATGGTGATGCGGTCCTTCCGAAATACCTGCAGTTGAGTCGGATGGACGTCGAGAAGTGTGTCTCCGCCCGGAGCTTTAGCGAGGAATGGAGACATACCTCGTAAGGGTTCCGTCCGACTCTACAATAAATAGGAAAATGGGGATGCGTTCCATAGGGCACATGTATTGATTTAAGACGGGGAAAAAGAGTAAACTTCAGTGAAGACACACTCGGGAAAACAACATTGAACACACAGAAGAAGACAAGACAGCTTCCCGATGTTCCTTTCCGTGACAAAGACTTTTTCATTCGGCAATTCGGAGAGGATGTTTATGCTGTAGGGGGTTTTGTCCGAGACCTTCTCATCAACCCGGAACAAAAAGATGCGGATAATGTCGACATCCTGATCATTCATCACTCTCTCGAAAAGATTGTAGAGACACTTCAATCCTATGGAAAAATCGACTTGGTTGGAAAAAGTTTCGGCATCATCAAATTTGTACTGAAAGGCCGGACATACGATATTGCACTCCCGAGAACGGATTCTCCAAAAAAAATGACCATCCGCGGGCACAAAGATTTTATCATCAAGGCCGACCCCGAGATCCCCATTGAACAGGACTTGGAAAGACGAGACTTCCGGTGTAACAGTATTTCATTAAGGCTTTCTGACCACGAAATGTTCGACCCTTTTGATGGAGAAAAAGACATAAATAATAAAATTATCCGGCTGACCAATCCGGACACTTTTCCTGAAGATCCTCTCCGGGTAATTCGCGCTGCCCGCTTTGCCTCAGTTCTTGGCTTTTCAATAGATCCGGAAATTTATACCGCTTCAAAAGACATTGATTTATCCGGCTTGAGCATAGAGCGAATTAATGAAGAACTGTTCAGAATTCTCCTCGAGTCCCCAAAGCCATCGATAGGTCTCGAAGAATTTTTCAAGCTGGGCGCTCTGCGCCAGATTTTCCCTGAGCTCTACAGGCTCTCTCTTTCTATCCAGGATTCTATTTTTCATCCTGAAAAGGATTCTTTCGGCCATCATACGGTGTGGCAGCACATAAAAATCACGGTGGACCAGGCTAAAAGACTGGCAAAAATATTCAAACTAACTACCGAAAAAGAGCTTGTCCTTTTGTTTGCCGCCCTGTTCCATGACGCTGGCAAGGCGGCCACGGCCCAATGGGAATTTAAGCGGGGAAGGATGGCCATCACCAACTATGGACATGACATCACCAGTGCAAACATAACAAAAAAGGTATTCGATCGACACAAAATCCACTCATGGAGAGGGAATGACCTGAGAAAAACAGTTTTATCCCTCATCAAAGCACATCATCGGGCTTCTGAGCTCTGGCAGAATCGGGACTCGGTCACAAAAAAAGCATTCAACAGGCTGGCCGCGGATGTCCACGGAGAGATTGAGCTTGTGGCTCTATTGGATGCCGCCGATAGAGCCGGAAGAGATGAAAAACCCATTCAAGGGATGGATAAAGAAGGCCAATGGCTCTTGAACAAATTTGAAGAGCTGAATGTATCTAAAACAACCATCGAGCCTCTAATCTTGGGCCGGGATCTGATCGATCTAGGCATTGCCCCAGGCCCACGGATGGGTATGATCTTGAAAAAATTATATCAACTTCAACTCGACAACGAGTTCGAAACCCGGTCAAGAGGTTTGATGTTGGCTAAAAAAATCATAAAAAAAGAGGACAAATAATGAACTTACTCGTCACAGGCGGAGCCGGTTATATCGGATCCCACACTGTTCAAGAGCTCATTCTTGATGGTTATGACGTCACCGTTTTTGACAATTTTTCGACAGGAAAAAGAGAATTTCTCGCAGGCGGCAGTATTATTGAAGGCGATTTGATGGACACGAAATCGGTTGAGGAGGCCTTCGACAAAAACGAATTCGATGCCGTCCTCCACTTCGCTTCACTCATTGAGGTGGGAGAATCCTATATCCATCCTAATAAATATTACACTCACAATCTTTTCAGCAGTTTGAATCTTTTGGATGTCATGCTCAAGAAGGGTGTTAAAAAATTCATCTTCTCTTCAAGCGCTGCCGTTTACGGCAATCCTGAAACTTCTCCCATCTCTGAGAATCACCCCTTACGGCCCATCAATCCCTATGGACAGACCAAATACTTTGTGGAGAAAATTCTCGAGGATTACGACAGAGCCCATGATCTTAAATTTATCTCCCTCCGCTATTTTAACGCTTCCGGAGCAGATCCCCAATGTCAGAGGGGCGAAGTCCATAACCCGGAAACACACCTTATCCCAAACATACTGCGGTTTCTTTTAAATAAACAGGACCGTTTTTTTCTCTATGGCACTGATTTCACTACACCTGACGGCAGTGCTGTGAGAGATTACATCCATGTTAAAGACCTGGCCAAAGCCCACGTCCTTGCCTTAAATAGACTTTTCTCCAAACCCAAAAGTGAGTTTATTAATCTTGGAACGAATAGAGGATATTCCGTGCTTGAAATTATAGCCGAGGCTGAACAGATCACAGGGAAGACGGTCGGCTACACAATCAGCCCAAGACGACGTGGGGATCCCCCGGTTCTGCTCGCCTCAAAGGACAAAGCCGAGCGCCTTCTTAGCTGGACGCTCGAATATTCAGATATCGAAACCATAATCCGAACCGCCTGGAACTGGCACTCCAAACATACTTGATATTGACTCGCAACCCTGAAAAATGCTACCTTAATCAGTAATGAAAAAGAAAACAAACACACATATATTGTATATCAGTGCCTTGATCACAGTATCCGTTTTCCTGCTCGGCAGCTGTACGACTCTGGATAAACCGGCCCAGGAACCGCCTGCAGAAACCGTTCAACCACCCGAACCGGTGAAGCCAACGAATCAAATATTAGGAGAGGAAGAACAACCTGCGGTTGAAGAATCCATTGTGATCCAAGAAATATCCCGGCAAACCGTCCAGGAAACTAGGATCGAAGACATTGATCCTGTGAAAAAGTTGGAGGAAGCCGAAGACAATTTCAGCGATGCCCAGTTTGCATGGGAACACGGAGATTTGGATACGGCTTTAGAGGCTTTGGACCAAGCTTACCGTCTCATTCTCGACATCCAGCTCCCTCCGGATTCACCTATGAACCAGGATAAATATAATTTACGCCTGCTTATCGCTCAACGTATCCAGGAGATCCATGCTTCACGCCGGACCGCGATCCACAACAATCATAAATCCATCCCTCTCGAAGAAAACAAACATGTCCTCGCCGAAATCAAAAGCTTCCAGACAGTGGAGAGAAAGGATTTCGAAGCCTCTTACAAACGTTCGGGCCGATACAGAGAAATGATTTTTGAGGAGTTGAGAAAAGAAGGACTGCCGGAACAGCTGGCATGGATGCCCATGATCGAAAGCTGGTTCAAGGTCAAGGCCTATTCCAGAGCCCGAGCCCTTGGTCTCTGGCAGTTCATTTCTTCAACGGGATTACGGTTTGGGCTTAAAAGAGACCAGTGGATTGATGAAAGAATGGATCCCATCAAGGCCACTCGGGCCGCCGCAAAATACTTGAATGAGCTTCATTCCCTCTTTGGGGACTGGACGACCGCGCTGGCCGGCTACAACTGCGGAGAATTTCGAGTCCAGCGAGTGATCAGAGCTCAGCGCATCAACTATTTGGATAACTTCTGGGACCTCTATGTGATGCTTCCCCGAGAAACAGCCCGCTTTGTGCCCCGGTTTGTCGCGACACTCCTCATCATTAACGATCCTGAAAAATACGGGTTTAACCTTCCTCAACCCGATCCCCCCTTAAGTTCTGACACGGTCTCCATCAACCGCGGGGTCAGCCTGGCTTCATTGGCAAAGACACTCGGTTTAAAAGAAGAGGATTTGACATCTTTAAATCCTGAACTTCGCTATAAATCCACACCTGAACACGAATATTCCCTCCGAGTCCCGGTAGGATACGGCGCAAAAACACTGTCCTCCATTGCTTCCATTGCAAAATATGTCCCTCCAGAAGCTTCATATGTTACCCACTACGTCAGAAGAGGGGAAACCGTTTCGGGAATTGCCGAACGCTATAGAACAACCATCTCCGCAATAGGAAGATTGAACGGGCTCCGCAGGAACTACCTTATCCGCCCCGGTCAAAGACTCAAAGTCCCCGGAAGAGCAGGCTCTTCTTCATCCATGTCACGCCAGGTTGTTCAGGAAGGTGAAAAACAAGTCTATGTCGTAAGACGGACAGATACTCTCTGGGCCATCGCGAATTCATTCGGCACGACTGTGAATAAACTGAAAAAAGACAACAACTTAACCAGCAATATTCTCAAAGTTGGACAAAAGATAACTCTTCAGTCAGCAAGACCTGTCAATTCTGTTCTTTATACTGTCAAGAGCGGCGATATTCCCGTCAACATCGCGAAGCAGCACGGAATGACTCTGGATGTCTTTTTACGAATAAACGGCCTCAGCAGACGTTCCAAAATTTATCCCGGTCAAAAACTCTGGGTAATTCCAAAAACGGGCAAATAAAAAGCAATTAAACAATTAAAAGGACATCATACTTAATTCAATTGAATTAAGTATGATGTCCCTTTAATTATTAAGTATAATTTCCCTTTAATTATTTAATTCACTTTTTTTTATCTTTTTTTTATCTTTTTTTTCTTTAGCTTTTTCTTTGATTGATTTTTTCTTAGTTTTCTTCTTTAGTTCCGAACCGATCATCTCCAGTATGGCCATTTCAGATCCATCTCCATCTCTGGGGCCTAATTTTATGATCCGTGTGTATCCGCCGGGTCTTTCCGAAAAACGAGGACCAATCTCTTCAAACAATTTTTTCACGACATCTTTTTTGTAGATAAATCCTAACGCACGGCGTCGTGCACTGAGAGAATTTGTCCTCGAGAGGGTGATCATTTTTTCAGCCACCGGTCGTGCAGCCTTGGCTTTAGCCAAAGTCGTTCTTATACGTTCTTTCTCTAAAAAGGATGTTACGAGATTCCGCAGCAGTGCCCTTCTTTGGGCCGAATTCCGTCCGAGTTTTTTACTTCTGACCAGATGCCTCATTCCTCTTCTTCCTCCTCCGATTCGATCTCTTTCTCCCCTTCAATTTTCTCTAAAAGGCTGGGATGGAGTTCCAAATTCAAGCCCAGTCCCATGTCCTGAAGAGTCTCCTTGATTTCTGTTAGAGATTTTCGCCCAAAATTTTTCGTCTTTAAAAGTTCATCTTCTGATTTTTGAACGAGTTCACTAATTTTATCGATTCCGGCTGATTTGAGGCAATTGTTTGAACGGACGGAAAGCTCCAGGTGGTCTATAGATTTTGATAGGATATCGATTTGAGAAAAATAGGGGATCTCTGCCTTCAAATCTATCAGATCTTTTTCGGAGGGCTCATCGACGACATTAAGAAAAATCACCAGATGGTCTCTCATGATTTTTGAAGCGTTAGCCAGGGATTCATGGGGAACAATGGCTCCGTTTGTCCACACCTCGATCGTCAAACTTTCATAATCAATTCGTTTTCCCACACGGGCAGGATCGACCTTATAATTCACTTTAATAACCGGGGAATGAGAAGAATCAATAGGAATATAATCCACACTCAGATCTTCCTGGAAATTCTGATCGGCCGGGATGTACCCCCGCTTGTTCTCGACTATCATCTCTATATCCAGTTTTCCATCATTGTCTAGAGAGGCAATATGAACATCCCCGTCGAGAATCTTAATATCCGAATCATGTACAATATCGGACGACAAAGCGGTGGCCGGACCTTCTTTCTTTAAGGTCATCGTCTTTTGTTCATTCCCTTCGAGCTGCATCGGGATGCTCTTCAAGCTGAGGATTATATCTGTCACATCTTCAACAATTCCAGGAATTGACGAAAATTCATGAAGAACTCCTTGTATACGGATATTTGTAATAGCGGCTCCTGGTATTGATGATAACAGAATCCTTCGCAGTGAGTTTCCTACCGTGATGCCATAACCTCTCTCAAAAGGCTGGGCGGAAAAACTTCCATATGTAGTTGTTAATGTATCATAATCACATTCTAAATACCGCGGTCTTTGAAATTCTATCGGTGTCATATCTCCTCCTCTAGTTTCCTATTTCGAATAAAGTTCGACGACCAAATGTTCTTCCACATCGAATGTGACATCGTCACGATTTGGGAAAGACAGAACATTGATCTCTTTATTGTCCCAGTCTACGCTCAGCCATCCGGGCACAGATTTGGTCTTGTTGGATTCGACAAGAGCACTATACTCCGGATGATTTTTCGATTTTTCTTTAAAGGACACAATATCGCCCTTATTTATTAACATGGATGGGATGGTAGCATAATGTCCATTCAACCTAAAATGGCCGTGTGTAATCATCTGTCGAGCATGGTATCGGGAGTGGGAAAAACCGGAAATATAAATGATATTATCCAACCTTCTTTCCAGCATGGACAAAAGGTTTTCACCCGTCACGCCCTTTTTTCTCTCTGCCCGCCGGAAAAACAAACGGAACTGATTTTCTGACATTCCATAAAATCTCTTCAGTTTCTGTTTTTCTCTCAGCTGGATTCCATATCCCAATATTCTCCTCCTACTTCGACCGTGTTCGCCCGGAGGATAAGGCCTTCGCTCAACTGGACATTTATTCGTCACACACTTATTCCCTTTTTTGAACAACTTCACTCGCTCAACGCGACAAAGGCGGCAAACTGATTCTCTATATCCTGACATTGACTACTCCTTGTATATACATATCTTAGACTCTTCTTCTTTTTCTTTGTCGACACCCATTATGAGGGATTGGTGTGATATCTCTAATCGATTTGATTTCCAATCCTCCTGACTGAAGTGCCCTGATCGCCGATTCTCTTCCGGCTCCGGGACCTTTAATTCTGACATCAATGTATCTAACACCAAAATCTCTAGCCTTGGCAGAAACTTCTTTGGCTGCCAGTTGAGCAGCAAAAGGAGTGCCCTTTCGAGCTCCCTTAAAACCGGCTGAACCCGAACTGGCCCAACACAGTGTATTCCCCTGTTTGTCGACTAAAGTAATAATTGTATTATTGAATGTGGATTGGATATAAGCAATACCGAATCCAATATCTTTTCTTATCTTTTTTTTCTTTGCTTTCTTTTTAGGTTTTGCCATCAAGCACTCCTTCTATCGCTTTTTAACGCCGTCCCAGGGGCCCCTTGCGTGTCCGGGCATTTGTTTTCGTTCGTTGTCCACGGACCGGTAATCTCCTCTTGTGTCTCATCCCTCTATACGAACCGATATCCATCAGTCGTTTTATATCCATGGAGACTTCTTTTCTCAAGTCCCCTTCAATTTTTTCCTTCTGTTCGATAATCTGACGGATCCTATTGATTTCACTCTCTGTTAAGGTCTTAACTCTTTTATCTTTATCGATCTTAGCTTCTCCGAGAATCCTTATCGACTTTGAGTGCCCTATCCCAAAAATATAGGTCAATCCGATTTCGATCCTCTTTTCAGGGGGCAGCGTAACTCCAGCTATTCTTGCCATTTTTACCTCATTTATCCTTGTCTTTGTTTATGTTTTGGGTTTGTACAGATAACGCGAAGAAC
>JAZFSR010000301.1:0-3881 GCA_036446295.1 Candidatus Aminicenantaceae bacterium | reverse complement strand
CAATCGGAGTTTGCATTCAATATCTGCGGTGTCATCCTCAGCAAATTGGGGCGTTTTCCGGAAGCAATCATGAGTTTCCAGAACGCATTACGCATCGATTCAAACTATGTTATCGCCGGGATAAATTTGGGAGCCGCCTATATAAACAGTAAAGAACTCGACAAAGCCCGTCAGATTTTGACCAAATTTCTTTCTATAACTCAAGATCAAACCCTTAAAGATAAAATCAAAGAATATCTTGACGCCATAAAAATCCCCTCTTAACCTGATTATTCACGAATCGAGGTTGCTATAGATGCGAGGCATCGGCCCATGAAGCTGTGGTTTTCCACCGCGAATGGGTTGTAACGAAGCAGATATGGTAAAATCGGTTCGCTCTCCAGGAGTAAGGAATGCCGACATTTGATATAAACTGGTTAATAAACAGAGTGATATTCAAGATATTCTTAAATATCATTCTATCAAGTTGATTTCGATTAAAAGAAATAAAGGTGTCGGCAGTTTTTATGAATAATTCGGGTTACCTCTTATAAAGATAGATATCATGTTCTTCGCCGTCATCCGTATAAACCGTATCTATAGTGATTTCGTTTTCTGACCAGCCGGGAATGTAATAATTGTGCGACACAACAAAAGTCCCTTCCTTTAGGAATTTTTCCAGCAGTGGACGAAGAATTTCATTCGACTCGGGAAGCAGATAGAGAGTGATGATGGTCGCTTCAGAGAAATCGACTTTCATAACATCACCCAATCTAAATTCAACAAGGCCTTCGACCCCTTCCTTTTTAGCATTCTCCATGGACTCTTCGATTCGAACGGGATCGATATCAATTCCAACACCTCTGGCTCCATATTTTTTCGCTGCCTGGACCACGATCCGGCCGTCTCCGCAGCCCAAATCATAGAGAACCGATTGAGGATTGACTTCACCCAGTTCAAGCATCCTTTCAACGACAACCATAGGAGTCGGCACAAAAGGAGCCAAATCCTCAGCATCCTCACTCCCGTGTGAGCCTTCATAGAGTTCGAGTAAATCGTTCTCATCATAGCGGAAAGAATAGGGCATTCCTCCATCAAGATTGTAGGTCTCCGGCTCTCCATCTTTGATAAAAGTCACATCTATATCGAATGTTCCTGGAAAATGATCGATAGCTCCGACTTCGAGGCTTCTTTCTTCCGGTTCCCCCGCTCTCCCCACATATTCCACTGTATAATAGACTGTTTCTTCTGTCACATTGCGAATTGTCGTCTCCCTCTCTGTCTTACGATTTTGAGAAGTCTTTCCTAATCCGGCATTGTCTCCGTTAGAGACAGCCGGTTTTAGAATAAAAAACAAGAAAACCGCAGCAATAACAAGGACAATTGACGATAGTATTAAGACTTTTTTTGGCATAGAATTCTCCTTCAATTATCTTTCGAATAAACCTGAATGTCGAGATCCTGACTTTTTTTTTCGAACCGGGCTGTCACCGTAGAACTTCGTAGAATCCCCTCTTGAGCCGCAAACATTTTAAGCATTACGGATTCTGTAATATAGAAGGGGCTAGTGTACACCAAGGATTGAAGAGTGGGTTCTCTTCCATCTGTCGTGTAATAGATCTTTGTATCTTTGCCGATCGCTTCAAGAATAATTAGTGTTGATTCCGTGAATGGATTTTCGCCTATTTTGACAAAAGGGGCCGGAAGTATCAGGTCATCAGAAATGGAGGATATGGGGATTCCTCCGCTTTTGTTCCCCCATAGTTTATTTGGAGCCCCACCCATAGTAAACAGGAGTTCTCCTCCATTTATCAGATCGGCATGTTTTAGAAAAGATTGCTCAAAAACCCGGCCATTGAGTGCCGCCTCTTGGATGTAGGCATTATAGGGAGAGATTTTTTTTGCCCTTATGACAAACGCCTTTCCCCCTCCAATATCAATCGTGACTTTGGGAAATAATGGAGTCCCTATCAGGTACTCGTCTCGACCAGGGCAAACCGGATAGAAACCAAGAGCACTTAAAACATACCAGGCGGATAACTGCCCGCAGCTATCATTTCCGCCCAAACCATCCGGCCTTAAAGAATAGAATGTGCGCATAATTTCCCAGACTTTTTTCTGTGTCATCCATGGTTGATTGACAAAATTAAAGAGATAGGCCGCATGTTGACTGGATGCAGCTCCATGGATATACAAACCGACAGTATCCGTTTTTTCTTTCCCTTTCCACCAACTGGAAGGATAATTCAAAGAAAATAATTTATCTAATTTATTTGAAAATTTAATTTTTCCTCCCATAAGCCTTATCAAACCTTCCACATCATGAGGCACAAAAAAGCTGTACAACCAGGCATTTACATCCGAGTAAGAGGAACTCACTTCCAAAGGATCGAAGGGGATTACCCAGGAACCATTATCCTTTGCCCGCATAAATCCCAAGTTAGGATCAAAGATGTTCTTATAAGACTGGGCACTTCGAATATAATGGCTGTAATCCCCAGTTTTGTTCAATGCTTCTGCCATCTGAGACAGACACCAATCATCAAAGGCATATTCCAGTGTCTTGGACACCGACTCTCCGAGACGGTCCTGGTCTGCACTAAACTTCATGGCTGAGTAGGCTTTTTCCACATCATAATCCCGGATCCCCTTTATATAGGCATCGACAATAACAGGAATTGTGTGGTATCCGATCTTACGGCCTGTATTGTTTCCGGCCAATTCGCCCCTTGGCAGAATGCCTCCATGTTCATATTGGGACAGAAATGTCCTTATAAAATGGACGGTTCTTTCCGGCTCAATTATCGTAAACAGAGGAAACTTGGCACGGAAAGTCTCCAATAAAGGAAATGCCGTATAGACTTCAAACTCATCCGTATGATGAATCTTCAGATCGGTTCCCCGATAATATCCATCCACATCGCTGTAAAGATTGGGACAAAGAAGAGTGTGATAAAGAGCCGTATAAAAGATCTTTTTTTGATCTCTGTTTCTTCCTTCCACTCTGATTTTTCCAAGAATATTGTTCCACTGCTCTTCAGCTCTTCCTCGTATCTTTCCAAAATTCCAATCCGCTATCTCCGTCTCCAGGTTTTTCCTTGCACCATCGATACTGACGGCAGAAATCCCGACTTTAACCAGAATGTCTTCATTATTATCTGTGACAAACCGGACATAGGCTTTGATATGCCGGCCTTCGGCTCTTTTTAAGCCGGCTTCAATTTTATCTTCAATGACACATCCATAACCTGAGAATGGTTTTGAAAAATTGGCGACAAAATACACGGCTTGGTCTTTAGCCCATGCACTCGATCTTCGTGTCCCCTCGATTTCAGTATCACTGACGATATGTACCGTAGATTCCAGCACAGTGTCTCCATGGGTAAGATCAAGGACAATCTTGGCATTTTCGGTTTGAGGAAATGTGTACTTATGAAATCCAACGCGGCGAGTGGCTGTCAGTTGAACATCTATGCCGTAATCATCCAACCAGACCCGGTAGTATCCCGGCGAAGCTTCTTCTTTATCATGATTGAACTTCGAAAAATACACAGATTCTGTATTTTCCGTTGTTCCCTGCCGGATATTAACACGCCCAACAGTAGGCATAAGCAAAATATCGCCATAATTCACCTGACTCTTTCTACTCAAGTGTATATGACTAAAACCATAGACAGTGTCGTCTGAATAGTGGTATCCGATAAATCCATCTTTTTCTGCCAACCTCGTAGATGGGCTGAGCTGAACCATGCCAAAAGGCAGGCTGGCCCCGGGAAATGTGTGTCCCTGACCTCCCGTTCCGATAAACGGATCGACAAAACCCGTAAACTTGGCATCCTTATTGTTTGAGCACAGTGAAAAAAATAATAGCCCCACAAGAAGGAAAAGACCTTTATTCCACC
>JAZFSR010000300.1:0-2230 GCA_036446295.1 Candidatus Aminicenantaceae bacterium | reverse complement strand
AATTTAATCATACTGACCCTCCTCTATTGATATATTCCTTCCTTGATAAAGAGGACGTACTAAAATCCTGCCGAAACTAGATCTTAAATTCTTTGTGAATATTTTCAGACACGATATGCCCGTCGAAAAGATGAATGATACGATGACTGTGTTCGGCATAAGCAGGAGAATGAGTGACCATAATGATTGTGGTCCCCGCTTCATGAAGGTCCTGCATCAATTTCATCACTTCCTCACCATGAACAGAATCCAGATTTCCCGTTGGTTCGTCAGCTAGAATGAGTTTCGGTTTAGCCACGACAGCTCTGGCAACGGCCACACGCTGCTGCTGTCCACCGGACAATTGTTGAGGGAAATGGTTTTTCCTCGCAATGATTTCCACCCGCTCCAGCGTTTCAGTAACTCTCTCTTTTCTTTCCGAGGAAGAAAATCCAAGATACAGAAGCGGCAGCTCTACATTT
Source organism: Candidatus Aminicenantaceae bacterium (assembly GCA_036446295.1). GTDB lineage: Bacteria > Acidobacteriota > Aminicenantia > Aminicenantales > Aminicenantaceae > JAUWVG01. The sequence continues at coordinate 1,769 of JAZFSR010000300.1, read as the reverse complement.
TCATAGACTGTCAGCTCATCGATAAGATTGAAGCTCTGAAAGATAAAACCGATGTTTGATTTTCTTAAACCGGCTCTCTGTCTTTCGGAATAGCCGGACACTTCTTCATCGAAAAAATAATACTTTCCCGAGGATGCCTTATCGATCATCCCGAGAACATTCAACAATGTGGATTTTCCACATCCTGATGGCCCCATAATGGCCACATACTCACCCTCTTTGATTTCAAGGTTGATGTTGTTCAAGGCCGTTGTTTCCACATCTTCTGTGGTGTAAATTTTCTTAAGATCTTCAGTTCTAATCATACTTTCCTCCAAGTTTTTTTCTCTGTATCCTTAACGGTTTTCGCTTTGTCTTTTTAAGACTAAACGTTCCATATTTCCAAAGTTTTCATAGCCCGAGATGATAACCCGGTCCCCGGGTTGAAGCCCTTCGAGAACCTCATAGACATCGACGTTCTGCCGCCCCACCCTAATTCTCGTTTTTGTCGCCGTATCCCCGGATTCATCCAGAATGTAAATCCAGTTCCCTCCTGTTGAATTGAAAAATCCTCCCCGGGGAAGGAGAATGGCTTCAGATATGTCGCCCAATTCCAGACGGATATGGAACGTCATTCCTCGAGTGATATTCGGAGGATCTTCACCCGCAAATGCCATATCGACTTCAAACCGGCCGTCCATGACCTCTGGATAAATTTTATCCACAACAAGTTCATACGTCTGACCTGCAAGAGGAAAAGTCCCCTTTCTATTGAGTTCCAATCGAGTCAGATAGAACTCATCGACTCCCAAGACAACTTTAAAACCTTCTTGAACATCAATTTGTCCAAAAGGAGTTCCCGGATTTTTCTGCTCACCGATTTCAGCCTGTAAAGACGTTAAATGGCCTGAAACGGGCGCCCGGACTGTTAAATTATTCTGTTTCTGTTTTACGACTTCCAAATTGTCCGTCATACGTTTAAGGGACGCCTCGAGAGCAATAATCTGGCCCTTCCTGAATTCAATATCGTTTTTCTGGCTTTCCAGTGTCAGTTCCTTTCGTTTTTGCAAATACAGGTACTGATCTTCGGCGATTTCGAATTCATGTTTGGCGATAAGATCATCTTTGGCCAATTCTCGATACCGGTCAAACACACGCTTCTGCTGCTGGAGCATGTTATCGATACTGGCCAGATCCTGGATTAACTGCAGACGGTACTGCTCCATCGACAGACGGGTGTTCCGCAGGTTATTGCTCTGCTGGAAAAGCTCCGCCTCTCTCCACATGATATCCAACAGCAGGTTTGTGTTGGCCAACCTTAAAATTTTATCACCCTCTTGGATCATCGTGCCGGCTTCAACATAGATCTCTTCAACCTGACCGCCATCCAAAGCCGTTAGATAATGGATGTTCTCAGGCTCGGCATTTCCCATAACGGCAATGAATTCCTGGAAGGGGCCTTTTGTAACCGTTGAAATGGTGAGTCGTTCGGCATTGACATTGAGAGTTGATTTGGTGACTTTAAAAATTAACAGATAAGATATAATCCCAACAAACCCTACGATCGACACCCAAGTAATAATTTTTTTCGGCGGCCATTTTTTCTTTTCGATCTTTCTGTCCATGCCCATTGTGGATCTCCTTATTTGTTATCTCTCTATACGTAATACGTAAGTTTTATTTCACTATTATTGTTAGACGTATTTGAAACCGTTTCGGTTCACTTTATTTGCAATATATGTGCCACAAAAATAACCACAGAGAAAACCTTCCGTAGAATTTATATGACC
>JAZFSR010000299.1:0-8106 GCA_036446295.1 Candidatus Aminicenantaceae bacterium | reverse complement strand
TCTCCTTGAGGATTATCCGAGGGCATCGAAAATTCTTTGTGTGAGCTTGAAATGTTTTTTGGCGACTTTATTCAGAATCTCGGGACCGAATGTTTTAACCAGAACTGCGCCCACTTCCTCTGATCTCGGTGAGGATCCTTTTGGAATGTCCACACCGAACTCTTGAGACAATAAATACATACGCCTTAAAAATTCAGCCCGTGCAAGAATGGATGCCGCCGCGACAGCTATATCTTCTTCAGCCTTATGCCTTTGTATAAGTTCAATATTTTTCCCTTTTGTCATTAAGGCATTGATCACGAACCGTTCGTCTCCGAATTGATCTGTTATTACAAGAGAGCAGGAAACTTCTTCCAGTAAGTTCTCAATCGCTCTTGAATGCGCCCACGCAAGCAGTTTGTTGAGATTCTTGAATTTTGCATAGAGTTCATTGTATTTTTCAGGTCCAATAACCACCAGAGAATGCTTGTACCCTTCTCTTATAAGATCGGACAGGTTTTTTGCACGGTTATCGGTGATTCTTTTGCTGTCTTTGACGCCTAATTCCAGCAGCACATCCTTCTGATCATCGGGAAGATAGACTCCTGCAACCACAAGGGGGCCAAAATAATCCCCCTTTCCCGACTCATCCGTCCCGATGTGTCCGTCTTGTTTCATAAAAAGATGTGTTTGCCTCATCGGAGAAGATTACTGTTTTTTGCCTCTTTGAATTATTTTTTCTTTTTTTGATTTTTTTTTGTTGCTAAATATTTATCGATTTCCTTTGCTGCAATTCTGGCATCACCCATGGCCAGAATAACCGTCGCACCACCCCGGATGATGTCTCCACCCGCAAAAACTCCCTCCATACTTGTGGCCATAGTCTCCCAATCCACCTCGACATTCCCCCATTTTCCAACCTTGAGCTCGGGAGTGGTTCGCGGAATGAGAGGATTGGGGCTGTTTCCGATGGCCACGACCGCCATATCACAGTCCATGATGAATTCCGAACCATCAATGGGTATAGGGCGGCGGCGACCTGATGAATCCGGCTCTCCCAGTTCCATCTTGAGACACTCCATGGCTTTCAAGCATCCCTTATCGTCTCCGATAAATCTTGTTGGGGTGGTCAAGAAATGAAATTTGATTCCTTCCTCTTCGGCATGATGGACCTCTTCGACCCGCGCAGGCATTTCCACTCTCGAACGACGATAGACGATTGTCGATGTTTCAGCACCCAGCCTCATGGCAGTCCGCACCGAATCCATGGCCACGTTTCCTCCACCAAGCACAATTGCATTTTTTGATTGAAAGACCGGCGTGTCATACTCGGGAAAAGCATACGCCTTCATGAGGTTGACACGAGTGAGATATTCATTGGCCGAATAGACGCCGATCAAATTTTCTCCCGGAATGCGCATAAAATTCGGCAGTCCGGCTCCAGTTCCAACAAAAAAGGCATCATAGCCTTCTTTCTTTAAATCTTCCATAGTGGCCGTCATCCCTACAACAAAATTTGTTTTGATTTCAACACCTAATTTTTCAAGGTACTCGACTTCCGCCCTTAAAATTTTTTTAGGCAGCCGGAATTCAGGAATTCCATAGACCAAAACTCCCCCGGCGACATGAAGAGCTTCAAATATTGTGACTTCGTGGCCCTTTCTCGCCAGATCACCGGCCACCGTTAAACCTGCCGGACCTGCACCGAGAATCGCCACCTTTTTCCCTGTCGGGGGGGGCAGTTCAGGGATAAACATTTCACCCTGCTCACGCTCATAATCGGCGATGAAGCGTTCCAAATGCCCGATGGCAACGGAAATTCCCGTCCCCTTTTTCATTGTGCACACATCCTCACACTGTGTCTCCTGGGGGCAGACTCTCCCGCAAATCGCAGGGAGACCATTGGTTTCCTTAAGCACTCGAATACTTTTGACAAAATCTCCGATTTCAATGAACTTGATAAAGGCGGGGATATCGATCCCAACAGGACAACCCATCACACACTGAGGATTGGCGCAATCCATACACCTCCGGGCTTCCTCCTGAGCCTTTTTCATATCCAAACCAAGGTTCACTTCAGTAAATTCCTTATTACGTTCCTCAGGGTTTCTTGCAGGCATTTCTTTTCTGGAAAGCTTCATCCTTTCTTTGACAGGAAAAGATTTTCGCAGATCCTTCCGCCATTCAAGATTGAATCCAGCTCTGAGCTTTTCTTTAAGCTCCTGCGGCATTTGTTTTTTATTTTCCGTCATCACTCACTCTTTTTTATAAAAACTTCTTAAGGATAAGTTTTCCTTTCCCAATCACTGAGAGATTGTATCTCGTCATCAAAATAAGATTTCCTTCGGGTAAACAGCTCTTCCCAGTCAACTAAATGACCATCAAAATCAGGCCCGTCCACACAGGCAAATTTAGTTTTTCCATCTACAGTCACACGGCACGCTCCACACATGCCTGTCCCATCCACCATGATAGGATTCAGGCTGACCATGGTCTTAATCCCCTTCGGCCGAGTGGCTTGAGAACTGACATACATCAGATAAGTGCATCCAATAGAAACCACCCTGTCGATTTTCTCTTTTTTAATGATATTTCCAAGAACTTCCGGGACAAAATCTTTGCAGTTATAAAAGTTATCTCTTGCCGAAATTAAAAATTCATCACTGACGGCTCGCAGTTTCTCCTCCCAGTAAAGAAGATAGTTGGCCTTGACATCAAGCAGGGTGATCACTTTGTTTCCGGCTTTTTTCATGGCTCTGGCAATGGGGTAGATGGCCGAAATTCCAAAACATCCTCCCGTACAGATGACTGTCCCAAACTTTTCAATTTTAGAGACTTTCCCAAGTGGACCGACAAATATCGGCACGTCATCTCCTTCCTCCAGAAGAGAAAGTTTATGAGTGGACGTACCGACAACGATGAACACAACCGTAACGGATCCTTTGTCTTCGTCCCAGTCGCCGATTGTCAGAGGGATCCTTTCCCCGAATTCATCGGGCATGATTATGACGAACTGACCGGGCTTGCATTTTTTTGCAATCTGCGGAGCTTCAATTTCTAAAAGATGTACGTTTGGGACCAACCGCTTCCTTTGAAGTATTTTTGGCATGTCTATCCTCTTTCAATTTTTACTGGAAGTACCCGGATGGATTTAAAATCATCAGACCCGAGCGCGATAAAGCTAGATTTAACTATTCCTTCACTGACAGTATTCGTTAATTTTACTCGACCTATCATCTTTCCCAGTTCTGACACAATTTCAATCTTATCCCCATTCTCCACTCCTATCTTTTCCGCATCTTCCGGACATAGGAAAATCCATTCAGAATTCCTGATTTTTCCCATTCCTCTGGATACATGACCAAGAATTAAACTTCTGTAGACATCCAGGTTATAATCATTCAGCATAAGAAAAGGGTATTTTTCGCTGACATCAGGAATCACAGGCAAGAACTCAAGAGGGAAAAATTGAGGTCTTTCTTCGTTCCTTTCCCTTTCCTGAACAAAAATCTCCTTTCCTTTTTCCAGGTCTTCTGCAGAGGCTTTTTTTAGTCCAAAATTGTTCTTTTGGATTTCATTCAAGATACTCGCAGATTTTTTGTATTTGAAGCCCGTGAGTTTGAACCGCTCAGCCAATTGTGCGAGGATCCACCAGTCTGGTCTGGCCTCCCCCAACGGCTCAATGGCCGGAAAACATTTTTGAATCCTTCCTTCGATATTGACATACGTACCTTCCACCTCTGCAAATGTCGCTGCAGGAAAAACAACATCAGCCTTCTGCGATATTTCATTCTCATGGCTTCCCTGGAAAACTAAAAATTCGGCCCGTGCCTTTTTTGGCCTTGGAATAGTCCCCATGACGTAAAGAGCTTTGATCCGGCCATCCTCCACAGAGTCTATAAGATCATCTATCTTCATATCTCGGAGGGAAGAAAAATGGGTCAGCTCAAAATGTCCCCTCATATTATTTTCTAATCCAAGAGGGAAAAGTTGTCCGGATGTCATTAGAGCCAGATTTTTAAGAGCCAAAGCCCCCATGTTTCTCTTAGAAAGAGAAGTCAATTCCGTGCCGAACAGATAGGCGACAGGTCCTTCTTCTAAGAGGGACAAAGCTGTATCTTTCAGCTGAGACTCATTTATACCCGACAATTTCACCGTACTTTCTAAGGATAGCGTGCCCAAAGATTTGAGAAATGTCTCATATCCCTCAATCCCTTTCAGTTCCGGCGCTTCTTGCTGTTCAAGAATGATCTTCGAAAGATAGCCGAGCAAATGGATTTCACTGCCGGCTTTATTGCGCAGCCACTGAGTAGCAAAACGGGTAAGGGCAAGTTCTGTAGGGCTAACGACAACAAGATTGGCTCCACTCTTCACAGCCTCCAGCACTTCCAACCAGACAATGGGGTGTGAAACTGTCAAATCTGTTCCCATTAAAACTATGGTCCGTGCCTTGGAGATGTCTCTCAATTTGAAATTCAGTGGACACAGTGTCCCGTTATCCAGAAGCAGCGACTGATAAATGGATGGAGGAGCAAATCCAGGTGAAGCCGTAACATTTTTTGTTTTGAGGGCATCCCTGGCAAATTTTCTACTTACGTAAATGTCTTCAATAGACATCTGCGGTGAATCAATTAGAGCCAATTCACTGCTTTTATAGGCCTTGAGTTTTCGAGCGGCAAAATCAAGAGCTTCGTCCCAACCGACCTCTTCCAGTTCTTTTCCCTTCCGGATTTTAGGAGTTCTGATTCTCCCGGATGCATAGACAACATCCCTTAAAATAAAGCGGCCTTTCACACAGGCTTGTCCCCTATTTAAAGACGTGCCATTAGCCGGACGACTGCTCAATATTTTGCCATTTTTCAAATCCACATCCACGGCACACCCTATTCCACAAAAAGGGCAAATCGTTTGTGATTGTCCATCTGGAAGCATTTCGTACTTTAAAGCTCTTTCGGTCAAAGCCCCAGTCGGACAAGTGTCCACACATGCACCGCAAAACTGACAGCCTGCCTCAATAAGAGTCTTATCATAGAACGTACCGATCACTTCATCCGAACCCCTATGCACAAATGAAATAGCGGAAGCTCCCCGGACTTCATGACACATCCGCACACATCGTCCACAGAGAATACAGAGGTTATAGTTGCGATCGAAAAAGGGATCTTTCTTCTTGACTTCAAAGTCTCTATATAGTGCCGGAAATTGAACATTTTCAATTTCCAGCACTCCAACAATATCCTGAAGCTCACACCGTCCATTGTTTGGACACATGACACATCCTGTGGTCTCTCCAACTTTCCTGATTGTGGATTTATGGTCATCACATTCCTTTTTTTCCGAACAGATAAGACAGGAGCTGGGATGCTCAGAGAGAATAAGTTCCAAAATTTGCTGACGCAGTTTCCTGAGTTGAGGTGTGTTGGTCTTAATCTTCATTCCTTCTTCTGCATATGTCCCGCAGGAAGGAGGAAATCCCCTGCGCCCTTCAATTTCAACGAGACAGAGGCGGCAGCCGGAAAAGGGGGTCAGTCTTTCATGGTCACACAAACTTGGGATTTTGACACCATTTTTCCTGGCAATCTGGAGAATTGTCGGTCTGCCTTCAACTTCAATTTCTTTGCCGTTTAAAACAAGTTTCATTTTTTTACTCTTTTCGGAGATGTCTTTTTCGTCAATCTATCTTTTTTTGTTCCCGTGTATTTAAACACAGCACTCACTTTGGGGGGACAAACATCCAAACAGGCTCCACACTTTATGCACAGATCGTGGTCAATCACATGGAGTTGTTTTCTTTCTCCGGCGATCGCCTCGACCGGACAACTTTTCTTGCAGAGGAGACAACCCACACACTTGTTGGGTTCAATGTAATAGATGATCAAATCTTTACAGACAAGAGCCGGACAACTTTTCTCCTTGATATGGATTTCATACTCCTTGAGAAAATACTTAAGCGTTGTGAGGATGGGGTTGGGCGCTGTTTGTCCCAGAGCACACAGAGCACCGGAATTGACGGTTTTGGCCAAGCTCTTTAACTTCTTTATGTCCCCCTCTTCCCCTCGGCCCTCTGTGATACGGTTTAAAATCTCATACAGCTGTCTGGTTCCAACCCGGCATGGAACACATTTCCCACAGGATTCTTCCTGTGTGAAGGAAAGAAAAAATTTAGCAATATCGACCATACACGTATTTTCATCCATGACTATCATACCACCCGATCCCATGATCGAACCGGCTTTTGCCAAGGTGTCATAATCGATAGGAAGGTTCAATTTCTCTGCAGGAATGCATCCTCCGGAGGGTCCGCCGGTTTGGACGGCTTTGAACTTTTTATTATCCTTGATTCCTCCTCCGATATCATAGATGATCTCTTTTAAAGTGATCCCCATGGGGACTTCAACAAGACCTGTGTTATTGATCTTTCCGACAAGAGAAAAAATCTTCGTCCCTTTACTATTCTTTGTCCCAATTCCCGCATACCAGTCTGCTCCATTTCTTATGATGGGAGCAATATTGGCCCAAGTTTCGACATTATTGATATTGGTAGGCTTCCCCCACAAGCCGCTCTGAGCAGGATAGGGAGGCCTCTGTCTTGGAAAAGCACGACGGCCTTCTATCGAAGCCATCAGTGATGTTTCCTCTCCGGAAACAAAAGCTCCTGCGCCTTCTATCACATGGATATCGAATTGAAATTCAGATCCCATAATCGAATTCCCGAGAAAACCCTGTTTTTTAGCCTGTTTGATCGCATCTGTCACATGACGGACAGCCAGGGGGTACTCCATTCGTACATAGATAAAACCTTCCGAAGCTCCAATGGCATAGGCTCCGATAGTCATCCCTTCGATAACGCTGTAAGGATTCCCTTCTAATAGGCTTCTGTCCATATAAGCACCCGGATCACCTTCATCAGCATTACAGATTATGTATTTTTCTTGGGATTTCTCCCGGTGACAGATTTCCCATTTTTTGCCTGCAGGAAATCCTGCCCCGCCCCGCCCTCTTAAACCGGAAGTGATAATATCTCCGATGACTTCCTCTGAAGTCATGTTGAATAAAACTTTGCTTAAAGCCTGGTATCCATCCAAAGCGATATAATCTTCGATCTTTGTAGGATCGATTTTGAAGTTATTTTCTGTCAGCAGTCTCATCTGCTTTTTATAAAAAGGGATTTCCTCTTGTTCATAAATTTTTTTCTTGGATTTCGCATCTTCAAAAACCAGAGAAGGTATTGCCTTATTGTTGAGGAGTGTGTCTTCAACGATCTTAGGAATATCTTTAGGCGTCAGTTTTTTATAAAATATCCCATCCGGATAGACGATCAAATTGGGCTCCATCTCGCAGAATCCATGACAGCCTGTAATTTTAATCTCAATCTTATCCTTTAGATTTCTCTTCAATAATTCCTTTTCCAGGGCTTCGATAACAGGAAGAGAGCCGCTGGCTTGACCGCAAGTACCGGAAGAAATCACGACTGTTTTATTAAAATGAGGGCGATTGGCCAGCACTGTGCTCTTCCATTCCAACAATTGACTGGGATGAATAATTTTCTCCATGGTCATGCCTTATCCTCTTTATATTCTTTTAGAATAGGATCGATTTTGTTTAGTGTGATATTGGAATAGTATTTTTCGTCAACCACAACAACCGGGCCGATGGCACAGCAGCCGATACAATTAACGGTTTCAAGAGTGAATTTATCGTCTGATGTTGTCTCTCCTACCTTCACATCCAGTTTTCGCTCTAGCTCTTCAACAATCTGTGAGCCTCCCCTGACATGACAGGCCGTTCCCAAACATACAGTTATAACATGCTCACCCTTTGGTGTAAGACTGAAAGCATTGTAGAACGTCAGGACACCAAATATTTCACTTTCCGAAACTTTCAAGTGCCTGGAAATAGCAGATATGGATTCAGGAGGAATATAACCATACTCCGATTGCAGCGCATGAAGAATATGGATAAGTTCTTTTTGATCTGTCCTTGAATCGTTGATAATTTTATATAGTTTTTCATTGTCCATGTTAAACTCACAAGTTCTTATTATTAGAGGCCAAACCTTTCAGCGATTGTTTTTCTCATAATCTTTCTGTTCATGTTCATCGAGGGGACATATATTGAGAAACACTG
>JAZFSR010000298.1:0-6207 GCA_036446295.1 Candidatus Aminicenantaceae bacterium | reverse complement strand
ACTCGAATATCCATATTCATGAATCTGTTCAATGTCCATGTTAACCGCATGCCTATTGAAGGTAAAATTGTGGGCATCGAGAGAATCCGAGGCAAACACTCTATGGCATTTTTACGCAGGTCCACAGAGAATTCAAGACAGAAAATACATCTGGATACAAAGATTGGAAAGATAACAATTGTCCAGATTGCTGGAATTTTTGCATGGAGAATTGTGCCCTATATAGCGAAAGGACAGAATTTAAAAAAGGGTGAGAGGATAGGCATTATCCGGTTCGGCTCAAGGGTTGATATTTTTCTCCCTTCCCAGAAAACCGAGGTGAGTGTGAATTTGCGCCAGAGAGTAAAGGCTGGATGTTCGACTCTGGCGGTGACTAAACCATAAAAAAAATAATGAGAATTTCCCCTGCTGATATAATAACAATAGGCAATGGCCTTTGCGGTCTAGCGGCTATCTTCTCCATAATGGGAGGAAGGTATATGCAGGCCTCTCTACTTATTTTTATTGCCCTTGGGCTTGATGGATTGGATGGAGTTGTTGCCAGGCGCTTTGGAAGCTCGCACAATTTCGGAAGACATATGGATTCTATTTCGGATTCAATATCATTCTGTCTTGCACCTATGATACTTTTCTATGCAAATTTCTATCAGAATGTCCTTAAATCCGGTCAGGGTTCTTATCTCAATTTCCTCGTTTTGGGGAGTCTTTTTATATTCGGAGTTTCAGGCTTAAGCCGGCTGGTGAATTTCGTCAGACATTACCACAACCTTGACTATTTCCGGGGATTTCCAATCCCTTTAGCGGCCTTTTCCACCATAATGATGTGCTCCCTTCTGGGACCGAGTGATAAAAACATTTTTTCATTTGGATATCAACCCTATGCGGCGTGCGTCTTTATACTCTGCCTATCTTTCTTGATGAAAAGCAGGATACGTTTTCCCAAGTTAGATAGAACCCTTTTTATTGGAGCCTTAATATGGGCGCCCCTTGTCTCTATTCCCTTTATAAGCGCTATGTTTGATGTTATGATTCTGCCGAGCAAAATCATGGGATTATTCGAAGCCTCCGGTTTTATCCCCATTCTTTATTATCTCGTCTTTGGTCCATTCTACCAAATTAAAAAATCCAAAAAATTTGCTTTCAGATGATATTTTCTACAAGAAATTCTAGGAGTCAGTATGAAAAAAAATAGTCTTTTTATATTATTTATTCTTTTCGGTTTTCTTGGATGCTGGAGCTTATCTGTCTCTGCTTTTTGGCAGGATACGACAGAAGAAAGTCCGGACAGACCTGAAATCATCTCACTTTTAGGGATCAAACAATTTGCACAGCCGGCAGAAGGGGAGGCCCTTATCCAATTGAGAACAGATCTTACCGAAGCCTGGAAAGCTCTCCAATCTGAACCTGAAAATCCGGAAAATGTTATCCTGTATGGAAGAAGATTGGCTTATCTCTGGCGTTATCATGAAGCCATCGATGTGTACTCGGGGGGAATAAAAAAAAGTTCAGATAATTCCATGCTGTATAGACATCGGGGGCACCGCTTCATTTCTATTCGGAAGTTCGACAAAGCGGTCCTGGACCTCACTAAAGCGGCCGATCTGAACAGCCTTGATTTTGACATCTGGTATCATCTGGGTTTGGCCCATTTTCTTAATGGTGATTTTGAAAAAGCTTTATCCGCATACCAGAGCTGTTTGGGTGTCTGTGAGGATGATGAGTCGAAAGTAGCCGTGTCCCACTGGCTTTACATGACTCTGCGCCGGCTGGGAAAATGGGATGACGCCATAAAAGTATTAGACAATATTGTCGAAGGGATGGACGTTGAAGAAAACCAATCCTATTATGATCTTTTGAATTTTTATAAAGGACAGAAAACCAAGGAAGATATCTTTGTTTTAGATAAGGCCTCAGACTTGGAATTGGCTACTCTTGGATTTGGGATCGGGTGTTGGTATCTCTATAATGCTGATGTGGCCACAGCCAAGTCTTACTTTGAAAAAATTGTCACGACGAAGTACTGGCCGGCCTTTGGATTTATCGCTGCAGAAGCTGAACTCTCTCGAATGAAATAAAAGTAAAGATACAAAGATTCAAGGCCTCTTGACTTCTCTCTCCGTCATTGCGAGTTCAACGAAGCACTCTCATCCTTTTCTTATCATTCAAAAACAGGAATCCCGTAGGGGCCGTCGGTAAGAACGGCTACTTTGGGATCTCTTCCCAGTTCTTCTGATTTCTTTTTGATCGCCCAATTGAGGGATTTTTCGACAAGCTCCTGGAGGCTGCCGGCTTCAGGTACAATTGTACGGGCGTCTCTTTCCGGAAGCCAGGAAAAGGCGTCCCTTGGGATGTCAAGGGTACAGTAAAGGAGATTTTCCGGAGCCGTTTTTTTGAAGAGGCGCGTCCACATCTGGGCTTCCCACTGCTCAGGAACAAATGTCCATTCGGCATCGAGGATCTTTTGGCAAAATGTTTCTGTGCCTACTTCCCCAAGAAATCGCATCATTTGTTTGTAATTTTGCCCTCCAATGGGGTCATGATCCGTATGGTGTGCAGCCAGGATGCAGATTCCGTTATCTTCAATAATGGGAGCACAGAGTGTGACTCCTTTTGCAGCCTGGTAATGGTTGATACCCACAAATCCTGCGTGTGTGAGGATGATGTCATATTTTTTGTGAACGGGAATAGCCGCATAGGATTTAATTTTTCGATAGGCATGGAGGAGAGTATCCTCTAGGCCGCCGGCAAAAATACCGGTCGTTTTGTAGTCTGAGTCGAGGGTGACATTGATGACCATGTCGCATCCTGCCATCTTGGCTACCCGGGTGGCTTCTTGATGTACGGGATTGTCTTCGAGGACGAGATCTCTGGCATAAGGGGAAGTGAGAATGGATCCTCCGTGAAGGACTTGAGTAAAGTCTTCGCTGAGGAGACCGGGGCATATGGACTTTCTTCCCCCTGAAACACCGGCCATGAAATGGCTCTCCACAAGTCCTGTCAAAATCTTTATATCGCTTTCCATATATATCTTATTGATGAATATGTCTCCGCCGATCTTTGTTTTCCCCAAACGAATCAGTTGTTGGGGATCCCGACAGTCATGCTGGAAAATCTCTAATCCAAGAGAAAATATTCTGGGATCGAGTAAACTTTCAAGCTCTTCTTTTGTCATCAAACGATGTGTGCCGGTGGCAAAAAGTAATCGGATTTGAGTCTGAGGCAGACCGGCTTCCATCAATAATTCAAGTATCGGGAGCAGGATGCTTCCCTCTCCTCTATAGGGCACTGGACGGGTGTTGTCAGAAAGAACCACTACGGCTGTGGCTTGTGGTGAATGTTCGAGTTTCTGCCGGACTATGGTTTTTAAGGATGGGCCGGAGTTTGGTCTAACCAGAACGTTTTTGATGTCTTGTTCTGGATTTTCTAGAGGAAGGCAGGATCCCATGGAAAGAATGTCCGATCGACTAGGGACGTCAACACAAAAGCTTGTGCGGCCGAGATTGAGTTGAACGGTTTTCATCCTCTGATTATATAAACATCTTAATGAGATTAAAATCACCCGTTAAAGCGGCCTGGAGAATAGGGCGCATGTACTCATTCACATGATCGGCGGTGAGGGGAACCGGCATATTTTTCAGTTTAGATTCCAACTGAGGATTTTTTGCCGCCGTGAGAGCTTTTTCGAGATGAGATTCATCCATTCCCTCAATTTCTGATAGAGTTGTCGGAAAGTCGACTTTTTTACTTAAGGCGATCAAGCCTTTGGCGACAGCCACTCCGAGCTCTCTTCCCTCCAGAGTTGAACTCTCAGAAGACATTAGACCGTATTTTGTGAAAAGCTCAGAGAGCCGGCGGAGTTGGTGTTGGATGGCCGGAGCAAAAAATACGGTATAGTAAGGATTGAGCAGGGCACAGGCACGGCCGTGGCTGAGAATATCGACAAGAGAAAAGCTCGTGAGATGAGCCCCGTTTGTCCCCCCCATCATGATGGCATATCCTCCCAGATCGGTCGCGAGGCCAAGCGCCTCCCTAGCTTCAAGATTTTCTGGATCTATGACAGCTGTCTCCAACCATTCAAGAATGAGTTCGATCCCCGTGAGGGCTACCTCTTCAATTTTCTCCAAAGATTCACGGTTTGCTCCGTAGTAAACTTCTAGACAATGTGCCAGCCCATCGAAAGCGCCGTCACATGTAAAATCCGGCGACATGGTTTGGGTCAGGCTGTAATCGAATAGACTTTTGGGAGGGACGATGGCCGGATCGATGATAAGTTTTTTTTGAGAAATATGAAAATCTGTAATGTTGGAATACTTGGTTAGGTGTGCCGATGAACCTGAGGCTGTTTGCAGAGCCAAACAGGGAGTCAGGGATTTTTTTGTCTTGGAAATTTTTTCTGTAACTTTTCCGACACCGAAATAATCTTCTAAATCTCCCCCAAGGTTGGCCAGAACTATTGCGGCTTTTGCGGCGTCAATCCCAGATCCTCCTGATGCAATGAGAACGCTGTCCGGTCTTGAAGCCGATATAGCCTCTGCTATGCGGAAGACATCTTCTTTTGGAGAATTCGGACGAGCGGACAGAGTGTGACCGACGACGACTAAACCGGATGATTTTAACGAAGTGACAATTCGATTGAAATATTTTTTTGCTCTTTGATGAAGGTTTGTGATGAGAAGAATATTTTCTCCTGTGAGGGAGATAATTTTTCCCACTTTATCCAAACATTTAGGTCCAAAGATGTAGTCATCTCCTTTGAATTCAAAAATCAGTTCCTCGGCTTTTGCTTTGAGATTTAACATCATGTCTTCCAACAGGAAAAAAAAGTTGATTACATAATATATCACATAGGGCCAGGCCTTCCAAACTTGCATAACTTTCTACAAAATAAAATCAAAATCGAGAAAGTTGTTCAAGTTTGGAAGGCCTGGCCCTAAACTTTTCCTTTTGAGTCGCGGCCTTTTATGCTAGAATATTGACACATGGAAATGGAAGTGCCCAAAGCATCACATTTTTCTGATTTTTTATCCTCCGCTCAAGTCATCTATGATCTCAAATCACAGACAAAAATACAGGCCTTAGAAGAACTCCTCTCCGTCCTCGAGAAAAAAAATCTAATCAGGAACAAAGAACCCATCCTCACCCGGATCATTGATAGGGAACGGCTGGATTCCACGGCCATTGGTCATGGAGTGGCTCTCCCTCATGCACGCGTGAACACAGGAGGGGACATAACCGTTGTGGTGGGGAGATCCAAGAAAGGGATCGAATTCGACGCCATCGATAATAAAAAAGTCCACATTATCATTTTGGTTGTTTGGAATCCCTCTATCCCCGGACTTTTTAACCACCTCTTCGCGGGCCTTGCACAGTTTCTGAATAAAGAAGGATTCCGGAAGAGGCTTTTTAATGCGGCAAATAGAGCCGATCTTTATAAAATTCTTTCTGAAATTGTGCTGCAGATTCCACAACCTGAAGACAAGATCATCAGCCGTGCCAGTCTTCTCCACAAACTCCAGAAAGTCGAACAGCAGAAGAAAAAAGTGCGAAAAGAAAAGCTCAAAGAAATGAAAAGGCAAGCCGCATTAATAAGAGAAGAACTCGATGCGTCACTGCTGGATAGATACGACAGACTCATGGAACGTTATGGTTTTGCTGTGGTTGAACTGGATGATGGAGCCTGCCAGGGGTGTTACATCAATGTGGCCACAGGAATGAGCTCAGCTATCGAAGGCTCTAACGATATCTACGTCTGTGAGAACTGCGGAAAATTTCTTATTGCCAAAAAAAAGAAAAAGCCCTCTGATACTTGAAATAAAATTCCTAAATGATCTTCACTTCTTGTGTAGTGTCTCTTTGATGAGAAGAGCTGGCTTTAAAAGTCTGTAAACGGGATAAACGCTGGAACCCCGGCCCCATTGTGAAGCCAGATATCGGTCGAAGAAATTCCAGACAAGAAGGCCATCGTCGCTCTCGGCCTCCAAGAGATATGCCACAACATTGGCCAGGGGCTGAGCCATTCCGACATATAGAGTTCCTGCAGGGAATTCCTTCTCTTCGACAACATACTCACCTGTTACGGTATTCATGTAGTGACCCTGGTAGAGCCGAGTGCTGGCCTTTATCTCTTTTATTTGAAAGGTTTCGACTTCGAGCACTCGAGGTTCGAGGAGCCTTTCCACCGTGATTCCATGGAGAAGAAGTTTTTCC
>JAZFSR010000297.1:0-2193 GCA_036446295.1 Candidatus Aminicenantaceae bacterium | reverse complement strand
CCGTCCACGCGAAAACGAATAAAACCATTTTTTCTAAGCTTCTCGAAAAGACGCTGGTATTCCCCTTTGCGTCCTTTAACCACTGGAGAAAGAATTTTAACTTTTTCGCCAGAGGAAGAATCAAAGATTCTCTTCAAGATTTGCTGAGGAGTCTGAGAGCTCACCTTTCTTCCGCATCGAGGACAGTGAGGGGATCCTACTCTGGCGAAAAGAAGCCTTAAAAAATCATAAATATCTGTGACTGTACCAACAGTAGACCGAGGATTTGAAGAGATCGTTCTCTGGTCGATTGAAATGGAAGGAGAAATACCTTCAATGGACTCCATTTCCGGCTTTTCCATCTGCTCAATATACTGGCGAGCATAAGCTGAGAGGCAGGCAATGTAGCGGCGCTGTCCTTCAGCATAGAGAGTGTCAAAGGCAAGAGAGGACTTTCCAGAGCCGCTCGGCCCAGTGATTACAATCAATTTATTGCGCGGCAGGTTTATATCGATTCTCTTTAAATTATGCTGGGCTGCCTTCTTTACTCTAATCTCTTCTATCATTAGATTTTATTCTATCATATTGTGAGATAGGCTGGCGAATAAAAACGTAAGTTTTGCAAGTCTGACCCCACAGTTGGCGCAGTTTCTGTTGACCGCTTCCTAGTAAAAATAATAATATAGGAATTGGTTTTCGGAGATTCTGGTTAAGATAATATGAGTAGAGAGGAAAATTTACTTAAATCCTTAGAATTATTAAAAGAAATTGGCGTCAAAAATGACTCCATCCGGGCCATGAAACATATCCCTGCCCAAGAAGGACAATACTGCGAGTATCCCTCCGATGTCCACCCGGCTCTTGTTGAAGCCCTGAAAGAAAAAGGGTTTTTAAAGCTCTACACGCATCAGCATCTTTCATGGCGCTTGCTCAAGGAAGGAAAAAACATTGTTGTTGTCACTCCAACCGCTTCAGGAAAAACGCTTTGTTACAACCTCCCAGTGCTTGAGGCAATGCTTAAAAATCCCTCAAGTCGTGCAATCTATCTTTTCCCCACAAAAGCTCTTTCCCAGGATCAGAAGACTGAGCTCAATGAAACAATCAAACATCTTGGGGAAGAAATCAGGATCTTCACCTATGACGGCGACACTCCCCAGGATGCAAGAAAAGCCATAAGAGCTCGCGGACACATCATCCTGACCAATCCCGATATGCTTCACGCCGGAATATTACCTCATCACACAAAGTGGATTAAACTCTTCGAAAATCTAAAATACATAGTGATCGATGAGCTTCACAATTATCGCGGTGTCTTTGGCAGCCATCTGGCAAATATCCTGAGAAGACTGAAGAGAATCGCTAAATTCTACGGCGCCCAACCCCAATTTATCCTCTGTACAGCCACCATCGCTAATCCTCTGGAGATGGCAGAAAAAATGACAGAAGAGCCGGTCTCCCTTATTGACAACAACGGCGCTCCTCGCGGAGAAAAATATTTTATCTTCTACAATCCGCCGGTGGTCAATAAGTTCTTGGGTATTCGCCGTTCTTATGTCAATGAATCGCGGCGAATCGCTTCTCTCTTCATCAAAAACACCCTTC
Source organism: Candidatus Aminicenantaceae bacterium (assembly GCA_036446295.1). Taxonomy (GTDB): domain Bacteria; phylum Acidobacteriota; class Aminicenantia; order Aminicenantales; family Aminicenantaceae; genus JAUWVG01. The sequence continues at coordinate 612 of JAZFSR010000297.1, read as the reverse complement.
ATACCATCGTTTTTGCTAGGAGTCGTCTAATCACCGAAATCTTGGTGACCTATCTTAAAGAAGACATCGAAAAGACAATCAAGAACAAAGGCCTTATTCGTGGATACAGGGGAGGATATCTTCCCTTAAAGCGAAGAGAAATCGAAAAGGGTTTAAGAGAGGGAACAATAAAGGGTGTTATCTCTACCAATGCTTTAGAGTTAGGAATCGATATCGGAAGTCTTGATATTGCCGTGCTTGCAGGCTATCCAGGCACCATATCAAGCACCTGGCAGAGGGCAGGACGGGCCGGTCGTAAAACAGGAAAATCAGCTGCAGTTTTAGTCGCTTCAAGCGCCCCCATAGACCAGTTCATCATCAATCACCCGGATTACTTCTTCTCACAAAATCCAGAGAAAGCTTTGATTAATCCGGATAATCTGTCTATTCTTGTCAGTCATATCGAGTGTGCAACCTTTGAGCTTCCCTTTGCCGAGAAAGATAAATTCGGGCGTGTTGAAATCGGGGAAATCCTCAAATTTCTGGAAGAGGAGAAGCTCGTTCATCATTCAAAAGATAAATGGTTCTGGACATCTGATGCTTATCCTGCCGATGGTGTCAGCCTGAGGAGCA
>JAZFSR010000296.1:0-3543 GCA_036446295.1 Candidatus Aminicenantaceae bacterium | reverse complement strand
AATCATCGTCTAATCCTCAGGTGACGGTTTCAGGTGTTCCCATTGATCTTGTGGCACGCCGTGCCTTTTGTTCCCTCCTGGAAGAAATGGGCGATGATCCGGAACGGTTAAAGGAAGAGGCGGAGAGTCTGTATAAAGAATTGAGCAGCCGAAGCTGGCGCCTTGACCGCGCCTCTTACATCTATTATACAGATTTGGCGAAAGAGTGGCTGGGCCGGGAGCCAAATTCCGACATGGAGCTTCAAGCTCTATCAGAGGCCGTGGTCTGGCTTTGGGAGAATAGGGATTCGACGGGGAGCTTTGAGCAGGAGATAACCGGCCGCAGATCCCTTTTCTTTTATGGAAGATCCGTCACTGTCCTGTGGCAAAAATCAAAAGATGAATTGACAGCAGTCGTTGCAGGGCCTCTCTATCAGAAAAATCAGTGGTATGATCCTCTTTTTAAAAGTGCTGATTTCAGCTCTGTCAGTGAGAGCATGTATGCTCCGAATGGAACTTTGATCTACGGCAATGAACCGCAGGCAGATATTCCTGTCGCTTCCCGTGCCTCTTTGGTTTCCGGACTGCCTTGGGATATCAATTTTGTCAGCGCAAATCTTGAAGTCGAATTTAGCCAATTCGCCCAGCGCCGGAGGCTTATGATGGCGGGATTAGTCATCCTGACTCTTCTTGTTATCACGATGAGCTATCTCATCAGCCGTGCTGTCTCCAGGGAACTTGCAGCCGCCCGACTCCAGGCGGATTTTGTCTCTGCTGTCTCCCATGAGTTTAGGACACCTTTGACTTCTATGCGGCAGTTTACAGAGATGCTGAATGAAGACGCTTCTCTTCCAGCCGAAAAGCGACATGTTTTTTACCAGGCACAGGCCCGGGCGACCAACCGACTCTCCAGACTTGTAGAATCCCTGCTTGATTTTGGCCGGATGGAAGCCGGTGCCCGCCCTTACCGACTCAAACCAATGGATGTTGGCCAGATGGTTAAAACTGTTGTCGATGAATTTAAACTAGAGACAGGATCTGATGGTTTTGAGATTGAATGCGTAATTTCTGATGAAGGCCCAGTTGTCAATGGTGACCGTGATGCTCTTGCCCTTGCCCTGTGGAACATCCTGGATAATGCCTTAAAATATTCGGGAGAGAGAAAAGAAATCCATGTCGAAGTTGAGGAGGGAGATCTAGTGTCTATTCGTGTCCGGGATCAGGGATTTGGAATACCTTCTTCTGAGATTTCCCGGATATTCCGGAAGTTTGTTCGTGGATCCAATGCCAATGTTCATGGAATCAAAGGGACAGGGATAGGACTTGCTGTGGTCAAACACATTGTAGATGCCCATGAAGGGAAAATATCAATCGAAAGCAAGATTGGGCAGGGCAGTACATTTACCATACAACTGCCTGCGGGAGGATAAACAAATGACAAAGATAATGATTGTCGAAGATGATAAAGATATTGCTCTTGGTCTTGAGGAGGATCTGTCCAGTCACGGATTCCAGATCGAAACTGTGGGAGATGGGGAACGGGCTTTGTCTTTAGGAAGAGACTCTCAATGGGACCTGATAATCCTTGACCTCATGCTTCCGAAAAAGGATGGATTTGAGGTCTGCCGGGAACTACGGAGTGCCGGGATCAAGACACCAATTATTATGCTGACAGCCAAAACACATGAAGCCGAAAAGATTCTTGGATTAGAGTTGGGGGCGGACGACTACATCACAAAACCCTTCAGCCCAAGGGAGCTGCGTGCTCGTATTCAAGCCTTGCTCCGCCGGGTTGCGGATGATTCTCTCGGTAGTTTTAAATTTGGAGAGTGTGAAGTCGACTTCGACCGTGGTGAAGTCCGCCTCAAAGGCAAGCCTATCAATTTGAGTGCATTGGAATTCCGCCTGTTGGAGACCTTTGTCCGCAGGCGCGGCCGGCTCTTGAGCCGCGATCAGTTGATCGATGCGGCCTGGGGACCATCTGTCATTGTAACCGAAAGAGTGGTGGATACCCATATCCTCAATCTACGCAAGAAGATCGAACCAAAACCTGAAAATCCGCGTTATATCCTCAGCGTACGAGGGAGGGGATACCGTTTTGATGGTTAACTGTGAATTAGTTAGGCTTTTAATCTTGACAAACTCTGGACACTTCCTGGATACGATTTTGATGTCAAACCTCTATATTTATGGCAGAGGTAAAGTCAAATGAAAAAAATATCGATCAAAAAAGTTATTTTTATTATTTTTCTGGGAATAAGTTTGTCCATTGTAGGGCTCTCCCAGAAAACTGATGATCCCGGAGTTATGCTCCGCTCAGCCATCGAAAAACAAGAGGTTGACGGCGATCTGCAGGGGGCCATCGATTTGTACCAGCAAATCATCAAAAAATTTAGCGGCAATCAAGCCATTGCGGCCCAGGCCCAACTCCGCATCGGGATTTGCCACGAGAAACTGGGACAAAAAAATATAAAGCAGGCTTTAGCCGCCTTTCAGAAAGTGGTGGATAATTATCCCATGCAGTCCGAAGAAGTCAGAGCCGCCAAGAAAAAACTTTCCGGAATTGTAAAAGCTCGAGCCATCTTAGCTGAAGTTCAACAGGATCTTAATTTCAGAAAAGCCTGGTCAGGTCAAGGGGCTACAGGGATTGGAGCCGTTTCTCCAGATGGAAAGCTCATATCCTTTACCGATTGGGACACCGGTGATCTGGCTGTCCATGACTTGGAATCCGGAACGAACCGCCGTTTGACCGATAAAGGCTCATGGATTGAATCTCCAGAATTCAGTTTCTTTTCTAAATGGTCTCCGGACGGGAAACAGATTCTTTATAATTGGTACAATCGGGAGGAATTTTATGAACTTCGTACCATAGGACTTGACGGGGGCGAACCCAGCGTTCTTTTCAGGGACAAAGATTACGAGTACGTGCAGCCCTGTGACTGGACGCCTGATGGAAGATTCATTTTGGCAAGTTTCTTTAAGGAATTTTCCACTATCAGGCTAGCTACGATTTCCGTCGCGGATAAAACCATAAAGATTTTAAGGGAATTTCATTCTGAATATGGGTTTAATTCTCCATGGGGATTCGAATATTCTCCGGACGGTAGGTACATCGCTTTTGAGTTTGGAACTTCAATAGGCAGCAATAGAAATCCCGATATTTTTGTCATGGATTCCGACGGTAAAAGAGAAGTGAAAATTGTCGACCATCCTGCTCCCGATTCAGTGCTGGACTGGACGCCTGATGGAAAGAATATACTTTTTCTCAGTGAAAGGACGGGTTCAAAGAGTTTTTGGAGTATTTCAGTTAAAGACGGGAAAAAAACCGGGCCGCCATATGTAGTTAAACAAGGTGTTGGAGATATTGGAGCCCTTGGCTTCTCCCTGGATGGAGATTTTTTCTACAGCCCTTCAGCAGGGACTGTCGATGTTTATGAGGCTCAGATTGACCAGGAGTCAGGGAAGGTTCTAATGCCTCCTAAAAAAAAGGTAGTCTTTTATGAAGGATATAACCGGTCGCCTGCATACTCGAAAGACGGCAGGTATTTGGCCTATGCTTCTAAT